>JADZBR010000087.1 GCA_020852035.1 Caulobacteraceae bacterium | reverse complement strand
GACCCGCGCAACAGCGCCAGGCCCATGAAGGCGGCCATGATGAGGTAGGGCGCCCAGACGGGGCCGGCGCCCGGCGCGTATCCGCCCGCCACGGCCGCCTCAGCTCGCCTCGCGCTGGGCGGCGCGGTAGGCCGCCTGCTCCAGCGCCAGAGCCGGATTGTCACCCGGCTTGATCTCGGCGACCCCGATGTCGAACTCGACGACGAACGGCGCCTTGCCCTCGCCGGCCTCGAAGGCCGTGCAGGAGATGACCGCGGCGATCCGCTCGCCGGCCGCTCGCGCCGCGCCCAGCGGCGTGGCGGGCAGGGCGAGGGCGAAGAGCTCGGGGCCCAGCCGCGCGGCGGTGTCCTCCACCCGCACCAGCCGCCCCACCATCGAGCCGATCTGCGGGATGGCCCGGTCCAGCCAGCCGCCCGAGCGGGCGATGGAGACCTCCGGCCGCTCGGCCACCCGCAGGACGCAGACCGACAACGGCCGGTTGCGCAGGCGCGCCGCGCTGGCTAGGCGCATCAGGTGTGCGGCGAAGAGGTCGCGGGTGAAGAGGCCGGTGGCCGCGTCCATCAGGCCCGAGCTGCGCGCCTTCTCCAGCGCCCGGCGGATGGCGGTCTGGCGGCGGTAGCTGCGGGCGAGCTCGGTCACCCGGCGGGCGGTCTCGCTCTCCGGCGTCTCGGGGGAGGCCACGTCGGAGATGCCGCGGTGATAGGCTTCCGAGAGCGTCAGCTGCGAGCCGGCCTGCATGTAGAGCAGCGCCGGGATGTGGAAGAGCCGGGTGTTGCGGCGCATGCCGGCGGCGATCGACATCGCCTCCTGCGGGGTCTCGCCGGCCCACAGCACCACGGCGTCGAACGCGCGCTCGTGCAGGTAGTCGAAGGCGGTATAGGCGGTGAAGGCGCCGACCACCTCCGCGCCCGAGCGCTGCAGCACGTTGGACAGCGCCAGGAACTGCGGCGCGGGCTCGCCGACCGCCAGGATGCGGAACGGGGTCGGATCGCCCTCCGGCATGTCGAGCCGCCGGCCCCGGTCCGAGAAGGTCTCCAGCCTGAGCTCGAACTCCTCCTCGGCGACCGCCAGGCGCACCAGGCTCTCCAGCCGCAGCACCGCCTGGGCGGGATGCAGCGGCGGCGACAGCACCAGGTCGAAGCCGTGCGCCTCGATCCCGTCGCCGGGCTCGCCGATGGCGATCACCGGCAGGCGGCGCGGGGCGCAGGCGGCCTTCAGGCGCTTGGCGTAGCCGAGGGCGTCCTCGTTGCCGCTGGCGACATCGACGATCGCCGCCTCGATCTGCAGGTCGGCCAGGGCCGCGATGGCGGCATAGGGGCCGCGGGCGGTGATGGTGCGCCAGCCGAGCCGGTCCAGCCCGTCGGCGAGGGGGCCGGCGAGGGCGTCGTCGCGGGCGACGATCAGCACGCGCGCTTCCACCGCCAAACCTTGGGTCCCCCGATACTGCAACCACGCGCCAGCGCCCGGCGGGCCGGGCGAGTCGTTCGGCGACCATAGAGAGCGTCGGCGTCCGGCGGAAGCGCCGGAAGGTCGCGGCGGGCTTGTCTGACCGAGGGTCAAGCCGCTCTAGTTGGGGACAACTTGCAGGGAGGACGTGAGATGCGCCAGGGACCGCTCACCGGCTTGAAGGTGCTGGAATTCGCCGGGATCGGCCCGGGGCCGTTCTGCGGCATGCTGCTCTCCGACCTCGGCGCCGCCGTGGTGCGTATCGACCGCCGCGGCGGTCGGGGCGGCGCGCCGTCGGACATCACCGCCCGCGGCCGGCGCTCGGTGGCCTTCGACCTGAAGCAGCCGACGGCGGTGGAAGCCTGCCTGAAGCTGATGGAGAGCGCTGATGCGGTCTTCGAGGGCTTCCGTCCCGGCGTGATGGAGCGCCTGGGCCTGGGGCCGGACGTTGCGCTGAAGCGCAATCCCAGGCTCGTCTACGGCCGCATGACCGGCTGGGGCCAGACCGGCCCCTACGCCAACGCCGCCGGCCACGACATGAACTACATCGCCATCTCCGGCGCCCTGCACGCCATCGGCACGGACGACAAGCCGATCCCGCCGCTCAACCTGGTCGGCGATTTCGGCGGCGGCGCGCTCTATCTGGCCTTCGGCCTGCTGGCCGGCGTGATCCAGGCCCGCGAGACCGGCAAGGGCCAGGTGGTCGATGCGGCGATGACCGACGGGGCGGCCTCGCTGATGGCCATGTTCTACGGCTTCAAGGCGTCCGGCATGTGGCAGGAGAAGCGCCGCTCCAATCTGCTCGACGGCGGGGCCCATTTCTACGACACCTACCAGTGCGCCGACGGCACGTGGATTTCGATCGGCTCCATCGAGCCTCAGTTCTATGCGCTCCTCTTGCAGAAGACGGGCATCAACGACGAGGCCTTCGCCGCCCAGATGGACCGTTCGGCCTGGCCGAGCCTGAAGGCCAAGCTCGGCGAGGTGATCAAGCGCAAGACCCAGGCCGAATGGTGCGAGATCATGGACGCCACCGACGTCTGTTTCGCCCCGATCCTCGACCTGGACGATGCGCCCAAGCACCCGCACAACGTCGCCCGCGAGACCTTCCTGACCATCGAAGGCGTCGTTCAGCCGGCGCCCGCGCCGCGCTTCTCGGCGACCCCCGGCAAGGTGCAGCACCCGCCGGCCGCCATCGGCGCCCACGACCGTTCCGCCCTCGCCGACTGGGGCTTCAGCGACGACGAGTTCAAGGCGCTTCAGGAAACCGGCGCCGTAGCCTGAACGCCGCGTTCAGGCACGGTTCAGCCGACGAGTCGTAGACCTCATCGCAAGGTCGGACGCCGCGCTCTCCCGTCCCTCGAAGCGGCGGTCGGCCTGATGGCGCAAAACACCATCGACGGCGCGTCTCCTGAAAAGGTGACGCGCCG
>JADZBR010000086.1 GCA_020852035.1 Caulobacteraceae bacterium | reverse complement strand
ATCTCCAGGCCGATGATGAACAGGAACATGATCACGCCGAACTCGGCGACGTGCAGGATGGTCTCGGGCTCGCGGAACACCTTCAGGCCGAAGGGGCCGATGATCACCCCGGCGACCAGGTAGCCGAGGATCGAACCGAACCCGAGCCGCTTGAACAGCGGCCCGGCGACGATGCCGGCGCCCAGCACGGCCACCACCTGTGTCAGGTTCACACCTGCTTCCGCCGCCATCCGTTTCTCCCGTGGACGCCTAAGTTCTGGACCAGCCGGCCCGCCGGGTCGACTCCCGCCGAGATTCTTGCTGCGCTGCGGCAAGATCGGTTGCCGTAGCGGCCGCCAGGAGGCAAAAGCCGCCTGAACCCGCCGCAATCCGGAGAACGACATGGCTCAAAAGGTGCGAACCGAGGCCGTCGAGGCGCTGGCCGGCGTCCTCTTCGACGGCATGACCATCATGGCCGGCGGCTTCGGCCTCTGCGGTATCCCGGAAAACCTGATCGCGGCCATCCGCGAGGCGGGGACGAAGGACCTGACTGTGGTCTCCAACAACTGCGGCGTCGACGGCTTCGGTCTCGGGCTCCTGCTGGAGTCGGGGCAGATCAAGAAGATGATCTCGTCCTACGTCGGCGAGAACAAGCTGTTCGAGCAACTCTACCTGTCGGGCCAGCTGGAGCTGGAGTTCAACCCGCAGGGCACCCTGGCCGAGCGCATCCGCGCCGGCGGCGCGGGCATTCCGGCCTTCTTCACCAGGACGGGAGTCGGCACCCTGGTGGCCGAGGGCAAGGAGGTGCGCGAGTTCGACGGCGAGATGTACGTGATGGAGCGCGGCCTCGTCGCCGACCTCTCGATCGTCAAGGCGCAGAAGGGCGATGCGGAGGGCAACCTCGTCTATCGGAAGACCGCGCGGAACTTCAATCCGATGATGGCGACGGCCGGCAAGGTCTGCGTCGCCGAGGTCGAGGAGCTGGTCGAGGTGGGCGCCCTCGACAAGGACAACATCCACACGCCCGGCATCTATGTGGACCGCATCCTCAAGGGGCCGGTGTTCGAAAAGCGCATCGAGCGGGTCACCACCCGCGCACGCGAAACCGCAGGGAGCGCCGCGTAATGGCCCAGGACTCCAAAGGATGGACCCGTGACCAGCTGGCCGAGCGCGCCGCGCGCGAGCTCAAGGACGGCTTCTATGTGAACCTCGGGATCGGCATTCCGACCCTGGTGGCCAACTACATCCCGGCCGGCGTCAGCGTGACCCTGCAGAGCGAGAACGGCATGCTCGGCATGGGTCCCTTCCCCTATGAGGGCGAGGCCGACCCCGACCTGATCAACGCCGGCAAGCAGACGATCACCGAACTGGCCAGCTCATCCTATTTCTCGTCGGCCGACAGCTTCGCGATGATCCGCGGCGGCCACATCGACCTCTCGATCCTGGGCGCCATGCAGGTGGCGGCCAACGGCGACCTCGCCAACTGGATGGTGCCCGGCAAGATGGTGAAGGGCATGGGCGGGGCGATGGACCTGGTGGCCGGCGTCAAGCGCGTGGTGGTGGTCATGGAGCACGTCGAGAAGTCCGGCGCGCCCAAGCTGGTGAACGCCTGCTCCCTGCCGCTGACCGGCAAGGGCGTGGTCGACCTGGTGGTCACCGACCTAGGCGTCTTCGAGGTCGCGCCCGGGGGCCTGCGGGTCACCGAACTGGCGCCGGGGATCACCCTCGACGAGGTGAAGGCCAAGACCGAGCCGCCGCTCGAAGTCGCGCTCGGCTGAGACCGGCGGCCCCGGCCTTGCCGTCCTCGGGGCTCATGCGCATCTTGGAGGCGATGATCCGTCTTCGCGCCGCCGCGACCGCGGCCCTGATCGCCGGCCTGGCCGCCGGCCCCGCCGCGGCCGCCACCCAGACCGCCGTCTTCGCCGGCGGCTGCTTCTGGTCGGCGGAAAAGGCGATGGAGAAGCTGCCGGGGGTCACCGGAGTGGTGTCCGGCTATGCCGGCGGGACCTCGGCGCGGCCGACCTACGAGAACCATGACGGCCACCTGGAGGCGGTGAAGGTCAGCTACGACCCGGCCAGGGTGAACTATGCGACGCTGGTCGCCTACTTCTTCCGCCACATCGACCCGACCGACCCGAACGGGCAGTTCTGCGACCAGGGGCCGTCCTACCGGACGGCGATGTTCGTGAGCGGCGACGCCGAGCGCCAGGCCGCCACCGCCGCCAAGGCGCACGTCGCCAGGCTGCTCGGCAAGCCGGTGGCCACCGAAGTGCGCGACGCCGCTCGCTTCTGGCCGGCGGAGGGCTACCACCAGGATTTCGCCCGCAGGAACCCGGCGCGCTACAACGCCTACAAGGTCGGCTGCGGCCGCGAGCCGGCGCTCAAGGCGGTGTGGGCAGGCCGGTAGCGGGATCGCGCGGCCGCGGCGAGAAGCCCTCGCCGACGAACAGCTCCATCCGCCGCTTGCGTCGGTCGCCGTCGAGGGTGACGCTGACGATCTCGCGACCGGAGGTATGGACGAAGTCGGCCTTGAACTCCTGGCGGAAGGGCTCGATCAGGCTGGCGGCCAGCACCCGCCCGCCGTTGGCCCGGGTGAGCGGGCGTTCGGTCTCGGCCTGGTTCAGCGGGTGGATCTCGCGCACCCACATCACCAGCGGCGCAACCCCCGGCTCGGCCCAGGCGCGGCGGCCGTAATAGGCGGCGGCGTTGAACAGGAAGCGGTCGTCGACCGCCACCGCCGTCAGCCCCGGCTCCTGGCGGGCGCGGGCCAGCAGGCTGTCGGTCATCGCCGCCCAACCCTTCACGCGCTTGAAGCTGTTGCCCGCGCCGATGCGGTCGGCGAAGGGCGGCGAGACGACCATGACCAGGAAGAGAACGGCGAGCCCGGCCTGGAAGGCGCCGTTGGCGATCAGCCAGCGCTTGGCGCGCCAGCGCACCAGCCAGGCGGCGACCAGCACCGCGCCGGCCACATAGCCCGCGCCCGACCAGTTGGCGTTGGCGCGGTTGATGAAAGCCTGGGCCGCCACGATGGCGAACGGCGGCAGTGCAAAGCAGAGCAGCATCAGGTCGGCCGGCTGCAGCCTGCGCCGGGCGGCGAGCAGGCCGGCGCCGCCGATCAGCACCGCGAACGGCAGCGGGCCGAACACCCCGAACTGCGAGGCGAGGAACTCGGCGAGCTTGCCGGGGTTGAACAGCCGCCCCTCCCAGCCGGCGTTGGCGGCGGTGTGCTGCACGGTGGCGAAGCCGTGCTGCAGGTTCCAGAGGACGTTCGGGGCGAGCACCAGGGCGAAGGCCCCGGCCGCCGCCAGCCCGGCGGGCAGGCGCCAGCGGCCCCGCGCCTCGCGCGACAGCGCCGCATGCAGCGCGAGCCCGACGAGGGCGTAGACTGCCGCGTATTTGGCCAGGAACCCCGCGCCGACCGCCAGGCCGAGCAGCGCCGCCCACCGCCAGCCGCCGTCCGCCAGGAACCGCGCATAGGCCAGCAGCGCCAGGGCGTAGAACAGCAGCAGCGGCGCGTCGGTGGCGATCACCAGCGAGGAGAGCTGCACCCCCGGCATCAGGGCGTAGAACACCGCCGCCCAGAAGCCGGTCGCCGAATCATAGAGCCGCCGGCCGAGCGCGAAGACCGCCAGGGTCGCGACCGCGTGGAACAGGGCGGCCGAAAGTCGCACCCAGGGCTCGGCGTCGCCGCCGATCTGAGTCGTCGCCCAGATCGCCCAGGCGATCAGCGGCGGCTTGGAATAGTAGCCGAAGGCCAGCTCGCGCGACCACAGCCAGTACTGCGCCTCGTCCGGATGCAGCTCCAGGGGCGTGGCGAAAAGCGCGAGAATCCGCGCCAGCGTCAGGGCGAGCGTCAGCCACAGCGCCGCGCGCGCGTAGAAGGCGTCCTGGCCTGGCGGGGGACTGGCGGCGGCGGTCACGGCCGGACCGTGGCGGCTGCGGCCTGGGCTGTCAAAGGCGGCGAAGGCGTCCGCGCCGAAAGCAATCTGTGGATAGCTTGGCCGCCGCAAATGCTGCGGTGCGTCAGGCGTTGCAAAAGCGTCACCCTCGGCGGTTAAATCCGCGCTAGACAACGGCGGAGACGAGGGCGGCCCCGGGGCGCGGGCCCGTCTCCGATGGAAGGGGATAACTCAGAATGATGTCTATGAAGAAGCTCGCCAGCGGCGTGGCGCTTGGCGCGCTGATGCTCGCCTCCGCTTCGGCGGTCCATGCACAGGAAACCACCGCCGGCCTGCGCGGCCAGGTGACCGACGAGACCGGCAAGGCCGTCGGCGGCGCGACGGTCAGCATCGTCCACCAGCCGACCGGCACGCGCTCGACGGCGCTGACCGGGCCCGATGGCTTCTTCACCTCGCGCGGCCTGCGCGTCGGCGGGCCCTACCAGGTGTCGGTCGCCGCCAGCGGCTATGAGGGCGCATCCTCGACCGTCGCCAACATCGGCGTCGGCGATCCGGTGGACGTGGACCTGGTGGTCCTGTCGCCCGGCACGGTTTCCGAAGTGGTGGTCACCGCCGCGCTCGCGACGCGCGATTCCGGGTCCGGCTCGCGCTTCTCGGAAGGCGACATCTCCGCCCTGCCGTCGATCAGCCGCGACCTGAAGGACATCGCCCGGCTCGACCCGTTCGCGACCATCGACCCGTCGAACGACGACGCGCTGTCGTTCGCCGGCACCAACACCCGCCTGAACCAGCTGACCGTCGACGGCATCCGCCAGAACGACGAGTTCGGCCTCAACGGCAACGGCTATCCCACCCAGCGCTCGCCGATCTCGCTCGACGCGATCGAATCGGTCAGCGCCTCGGCCGCGCCCTTCAGCGTGATCAACAACGGCTTCATCGGCGGTTCGATCAACGCCGTGACCAAGTCGGGCACCAATTCGTTCAGCGGGTCGATCTTCTACGAGAAGAGCGACGACAGCATGCTGGGCGACCGCTACTGGGGCTACGACAACCGCACCTCGCTGAACGGTGCGCCGAACCTGGCCTACGGCTCCAAGCACACCATCCCCTACACCCGCGTCTTCGAGGAGAAGACCTGGGGCGCCACCCTGGGCGGTCCGATCATCAAGGACCGGCTGTTCTTCTTCGGCTCCTACGAGAAGTTCGAATCGCAGTTCTCGCTGGATGAAGGGCCGACCGGCGCCGGCTACCCGACGGAAGTGCCGCGCATCACCGCCCAGGCGATCGAGACCTTCCGCACCGCCGCCCAGCAGCGCTACGGCTACGACACCGGCTCCTACGTCCAGCTGGCCCCGCCGGTGCAGGACGAGAAATATCTCGCCAAGATCGACTGGAACATCACCGACGACCACCGCCTGGCCCTGACCTTCCAGGAAACCAAGGGCACCTCGTTCAACGGTTCGACCTCGAACGTCTTCCCGAACGGCGACAGCCTGGGCCAGCCGCGGGTCGGCCTGGAATCGACCCAGTACCTGAAGGACGAGCGGCTCACGACCTACAACGCCCAGCTGAACTCGCAGTGGACCGAGAACTTCTCCACCGAGCTGCGCGTCGCCTACAAGGAAACCGAGACCACCCAGCTCGGCCCGAACGGCTTCGAGGTCGGCCAGGTGACCGTGGGCGTCGCCGACCTGCCGGGCGTCCAGGGCGGCGCCGGGACCCCGCAGATCCAGTTCGGCGCGGACAACTTCCGCCACGACAACTATCTCTACAGCGAAAACCTCAACGTCGAGCTGATCGGCCGCTATAGCTGGCGCGCGCACGACATCATGGTCGGCGCCCGCACCGAGAAGCGGGACTTCACCAACGTCTTCGTCGCCCAGTCGCAAGGCACCTGGGGCTTCGACAGCTACGCCGACTTCCTGGCGGGCGAGCCCTCCAGCCTGGTCATCCGCGGCGCGGTCGATCCGAACGGCGGCACGGTGCCGGCCAGCTTCGGCACCGCCCGCGACGGCGCGGTGCTGTTCGGCTACGACGTGAACTCGCTCTATGCGGAAGACACCTGGCAGGCGACCGATGACCTGCGGATCACCGGCGGCATCCGCTACGACTGGTACGCGATGGACGACCGTCCGGTGCTGAACACCAACTTCGTCAGCCGCGAGGGCTTCGACAACACCGCCAACCTCGACGGTCGCGACCTGATCATGCCGCGCGTCAGCTTCAACTGGACGCCGGGCGAATGGCAGGTGTCGGGCGGCATCGGCCGGTTCTCGACGATCGGCACCAACGTGCAGATCGGCAACCCGTTCGGCAACGACGGGGTGCGGATCACCAACGCCCAGTGCCCGGACATCGGCACGGTCAGCGGCATCACCGATCTGTCGGTGGTCCCGGCCGGCGCCAACTGCACCTTCACGCCCGGCAGCGGCAACGTGGTGGCGCTGGACCCGAACTTCAAAATCCCCAGCGCCTGGAAGTACAACCTCAGCGTCGGCCGCGACATCGAGGCGCCGTGGGTGGGCCGGTTCCGCGCGCAGGCGGACGTGATCTACAACGACTTCGAGAACGCGCTCTACTACTACGACCTGCGTGCGCTGCAGATCGGCACGGCGCCGGACGGACGGCCGGTCTACGGCCGTAATCCGCAAGGCGTCACCACCGGCAACGACTGGGACCTGCTGCTCTCCAACACCAAGGACGGCGGCCATGCCCTGTCGGCGGCCTTCACCCTGCAGAAATCGTGGAACGAGGGCCTCTTCGACGGCCTCGATATCTCCTCGACCTACACCTACACCGACGCCGAAGACCGCAACCCGATGACCTCGTCGCAGCCGGACTCGTCCTACGTCCGGTTCGCCTCGAGCGATCACAACAACCCGGCGAAGGCGACCTCCGACTATGAGATCCGCCATCGCTTCTCGATGAACGCGCACTGGGAGCGGGAATTCTTCGAGGACGCCAAGACGGAGATCAACGTCTTCGCCCAGGTGCGTTCGGGCCTGCCGTTTTCCTATGTCTACCACAACAGCCGCTCGTCGAACCGCGACAACGACTTCGGCAACGTGGTCCCGCAGTCCTACTCGGGCGCCTTCGGCACCTCCAACCAGCTGTTCTACGTGCCGCAGACCGACGGCTCGGGCCGGGTCACCGCCACCAGCGACCCGCGGGTGACCTACACCGGCATCGACCTGAACGCCTTCAACGGCTTTTTGGCCAACACCGGGCTGATCAAATACGCCGGCAAGACCGCGCCGCGGAACGGCTTCCGTTCCGAACCGATCACCACGGTCGACCTGCGCCTGTCGCAGGAGATCCGGGTGCCCTACCTGCCGACCGGTAAGGTCAAGCTCTACATGGACGTCGAAAACTTCGGCAACCTGATCAACAAGAAGTGGGGCGTGACCGAGCAGTATCCGTTCTACCGCGGCGTCGGCACGGTGGTGCTGAACTGCCAGACGCCGGGCGGGGCGGCCGCGTCCTGCGCCGCGCCGGGCGCGGTGTTCAACTACTCCTCGCTGCAGAACGTGAACTCGTCGCTGTCGGCCGCCAACGCCATCCCGGGCCTGGCCGACCAGGCGCGTCGCCCGCAGGTGATCCTGCCGGCCTCGACCTGGCAGATCAAAGTCGGCGTGCGCTTCGAGTTCTAAGGCGCCGTCAGATCGGGAATGGGGGCGGCCCGGCGACGGGCCGCCCTTTTTCTTTGCGTGCTTGACGCCAGGACCCCCACGTCCCATCTGCCCGCGTCCGCTGGAGACCCCGATGCGAACACCCGTGCCCGCCGAGTGGGCCCCGCACCGCGCCATGTGGCTGGGCTTTCCCAGCCACGCCGACCTTTGGGAGGACGACCTCGCGCCGGCGCAGGCCGAGGTCGCCGCCCTGGCGCGCGCCCTGGCCGGACCGGGCGGCGAGCGGGTGCGGCTGCTGGCCACGGCGGAGGGGCTGGGCGCGGCCCGCGACCTCACGGGCGGCGCGCCGGGCGTGGAGATCGCCCTGGGCCGCTTCGGCGACATCTGGCGGCGCGACACCGGCCCGATCTTCGCCGGCGGAACGGCCAACGCCTTTGGCTTCAACGGCTGGGGCGGCAAGTACCGGCTGGCCCACGACGACGAGGTGGCCGGCCAGATCGCCGAAGCCTCCGGCGCGCCGCTGGCGACCCACGACTTCATCCTGGAAGGCGGGGCGGTGGACCACGACGGCTTTGGCACGGTGCTGACCACCCGCCAGTGCCTGCTGAACCCCAACCGCAACCCCGGCTGGACCCAGGCCGCCGCCGAGGCGGCGCTCGGCGAGGCGCTGGGCGCGAAGAAAGTGCTGTGGCTGGGCGAGGGCCTGGTGCGCGATCACACCGACGGCCACATCGACAACCTCGCCCGCTTCGTCGCGCCGGGCGTGGTCGCCTGCCCGGTCGCGTTCGGCGCGGACGACCCGAACGCGGCGGTCTACGACGCGGCCGCCGCGGCGCTGGCCGGCATGACCGACGCGCGCGGCGAACGGCTGAAGGTCGTGCGCCTGCCCTCGCCGGGCCGCATCGAGGGCGAGGACGGCCCGGTCCCGGCCTCGCACATGAACTTCCTGATCGCCAACCGCGCGGTGATCATGCCGACCTATGAGGACGACGCTTCGCGCCTGGCGCTGCAGGCGCTCGCCGCGCTGTTTCCCGACCGCGAGGCGATCGGCCTGCCGTCGAACGCGATCCTTACCGGCGGCGGCTCGTTCCACTGCATCACCCAGCAGGAGCCCGCCTGATGACCCGCAAGATCAAGGTCGCCGCCCTGCAAGCCGCCTACGGCGAGGACATGGCGGCCAACATCGCCCGGACCGAAGGACTGATCCGCGAGGCGGCCGCCCAGGGCGCGCAGGCGATCCTGCCGTCCGAACTGTTCCAGGGCCCCTACTTCTGCGTCGCCCAGGAGGAGCGCTGGTTCGCCGAGGCCCACCCCTGGCGCGAGCACCCGTGCGTGAAGGCCCTGGCGCCGCTGGCCGGCGAACTGGGCGTGGTGCTGCCGATCTCGATCTTCGAGCGCGAGGGGCCGCACTATTTCAACAGCCTGGTGATGGCCGACGCCGACGGCGCCCTGCTCGGCGTCTATCGCAAGAGCCACATCCCCGACGGGCCGGGCTATCAGGAGAAGTACTACTTCCGCCCCGGCGACACCGGCTTCAAGGTCTGGGACACCCGGTTCGGGCGGCTCGGCGTCGGCATCTGCTGGGACCAGTGGTATCCGGAGGCCGCCCGCGCGATGGCGCTGATGGGCGCCGAGGTGCTGTTCTATCCCACCGCCATCGGCTCGGAGCCGCACGACCCCAGCCTCGACACCGCCCTGCCCTGGCGGCGCGCCATGCAGGGGCACGCGGTCTCCAACGTCATCCCGGTGGTCGGCGCCAACCGCACCGGCTTCGAGCCCTGGGAAGGCTATCCGAACGGCGGCCAGCGGTTCTACGGCTCCAGCTTCATCGCCGACCATCGCGGCGATCTCGTGGGCGACATGGGCCGCGACGAGGAGGGCGTGACGACGGCCGAGTTCGACCTCGACTTCCTGGCCACGCACCGCGCCGCCTGGGGCTTCTTCCGCGACCGGCGGACCGACCTCTACGGCGCGCTCACCGGCGGTCGGCCGGCCTGAACGGTCGCGCTTCGCCGCGCACCTGCCCCAATTGGCGCGGACAACAGGGCCGGTGCAGCGGGAGGCGGCGTTTGCGTACGGTGTCGGTGATCGCCCTGAAGGGCGGCTCGGGGAAGACCACGGTGGCCACCCACCTGGCGCTGGCGGCGCACCGGCGCGGCGTGGCCACCCTGCTCGCCGACATCGACCCGCAGCAGTCGGCCCGTCACATCCTCAGCGCCCGGGTCGGGGACGGCCCCGACGTGATCGAGACGACCGGGCCCAAGCTGCTGGCCGCCCAGTTCGCGGCGGTGGGCCTGAAGAAGGAACTGCTGGTCATCGACACGCCGGCCGGCGCCGTCGAGGACGTGACCGAGGCCATCGTGCTCTCCGACCTGGCGATCATGGTCGCCCGCCCCACCCTGATCGACATCGCGGGCCTGGCCCGCACGCTCAGCATCGTGCGCCGGCTCGGCAAGCCCGGCGTGGTGCTGATCAACCAGGCGCCGGTCGCCCGCGAGAAGGTCGAGGCGCCGATCGTGCAGCGCGCGCTGCGCGGCCTGAACTACCTGCAGGCCCCGATCGCGCCGGTGGTGCTACGCTCGCGCACGGTTTACCAGACCGCCCTGGAGACCGGCCGCTCGGCCGAGGAAATGCCCGACAAGGCCGCTGCACGCGACGCGGCCGCGCTCTGGGACTTCGTGCAGGGCGAACTCGCCGACGGCGCCCCGGCGGCGTCTCAGGCGAATCCCTGATCGGCCATCCAGGCCTCGAAGAGGTCGATCCAGCGGTCGCAGGGCAACCCCTGGCGCACCATGCCAAAGCCGTGCGCGCCGCGGGCGAAGATATGCAGCTCGGCCGGGCGGTCGGCGTTCGACCAGTCGGCGTAGAGCTGCTCGACGATCTTGAAGAGGTAGCGGTCGTCCTGGGCGATGACGGTGAACAGCGGCGGGGCCTCGGCCGGCACGGGCCGCCCGCGCGTCTCGCCGCCGTAGATCGGCGCCACGAAGTCCGGTCCGCCGGGCTCCATCGCCACGTCGGCGACCAGGAAGGCCCCGGCGGAAAAGCCGATCATGCCCAGCGTGCCGGGCGCGAGGCCGAACTCCGCCGCCCGCTCGCGCACCACCGCCAGCGCCCGCCGGCCGTCGTCGGCCGCGACCTCGCGGGCCTGCAGATGCGCCTCGCTGGAGTCCAGCTGGCCGAAGGCGCGCGGCGCATCCTTCGCCGCCAGCGGCGAGGCGATCCGCCCGTCCAGCGCCGCCATTCGCGCAGCGAACTCGGCCGGATCGGCGGGCGTGCCGCGCAGCCGGTATTTCAGCAGGAAGGCGGTATAGCCGCGCTCGGCCAGCCAGTGGGCGAGATCGATCCCCTCATGCTGCCAGGCCAGGATGCGCCAGCCGCCGCCGGGGCAGACCACCACGCCCACCCCATTGGCCTTGCCCGCCTTGGGCCGAAACACCGTCAGGGTCGCTTCGGTGACGTTGCGCAGCATGGTCGTGCCGGCCGCCACGCCTGCCGCGGCCGTGTAGGCCGCCTCCGGGCCGACGCCCTCGATGACGCTCGGCGGCCCGTCCGGCCAGAGGCGGATCACCTCCTGCGAGGCGTCCAGAACCCGTTGGGCGTCGTCCGGCATGCGCTCCTCCCTTGAGCTTTCCCGCCACTCTGCGCCGGATCGCGCGCGGCTGGGAACCCCGGACTATCCAGGCCGAGCGGCCGGCGGCTAAGCTCAACCGTTCCATCCAAGACGGAGTCCCGCCATGCGCGCCCTGATCCTGGCCCTCGCCTTCGCCGCCCTCGCCTCGCCGGCCCTGGCGCAGGTGTGCGCCGCCTGGGCGCCGCCGACGCTGCTGGCCGAGGTCGCCTCCGACCAGCTGACGGAGGCGAGCGGCCTGGAAGCCTCGACCGCCTTTGCGGGCCGGCTCTATCACCACAACGATTCCGGCGATGATCTGCGCTTCTTCGTCAGCGACGCGAAGGGCGGGAACCTCAAGTCCGTCGCCGTGAAGGGCGCCAAGCCCGACGACGTCGAGGACATGGCGCTCGGCCCCTGCGACGGCGGGACCTGTCTCTACCTCGCCGACACCGGCGACAATGGCGCCAGCCGCAGCGAGGTGGCCTTCACCCTGGTGCGCGAGAAGGCCGAATACGCCGACGAGGAGACGCCCCTGCGCGTCGTCCGCGCCCGCTATCCCGACGGGCCGCAGAACGTCGAGGCGGTGGCGGTGCATCCCGGCGGCGACCTCTTCGTGGTCACCAAGCCCGCCGACGCCCAGATGAGCACGCCCGGCGCGGCGCGGGTCTACCGGCTGAGCGCCGGCCAGCTCCGCGAAGCCGAAGGGGTGCAGGTGTTCCGCAAGGTCGGCGAACTGGACCTGCCCAGGCTGCTGCCGGACCTGCCGTTCTTCGGCTGGATCCCCACCGGG
Source organism: Caulobacteraceae bacterium (assembly GCA_020852035.1). Taxonomy (GTDB): domain Bacteria; phylum Pseudomonadota; class Alphaproteobacteria; order Caulobacterales; family Caulobacteraceae; genus Phenylobacterium. Next base: position 6,496 of record JADZBR010000086.1, on the reverse strand, counting down.
CTCGACATCAGCGGCGACGGCGAGCGCGCGGTGCTGCTCACCTACATGGCGGTTATCGAACTCGGCGTCGACCTGACCGCCGGCGTGCCGGACGCCCTGAAGGCCGGCGAGAACGTCTCGATCTTCACCGCCCCGCCGCTGGCCCAGCAGGAGGCCATCGCCTGGCTGCCCGACGATGCGGGCTTCCTCTACGACTCCGAGATCCGCGGCGAGGGCAAGAGCTTCCCGCTCTACGAGGTCCGCTGCCAGAAGCGTTAGACGGCGGTCAGGCTGGTCATCCGCATCTCGCGGCGGATGGAGAAACCTAGCTGCTCATAGAGCCGGATGGCGCCGGTGTTGTGGGCGTAGACATGCAGATAGGCCGTCTCGCCCCGCCCCTGGATGGCCGCCGTCACCCTCTGGGTAAGCGCCGCCGATAGCCTCGTCCGCGGTGCTGCGGATGGGTGCAGACCCCGCTGACCTCGGTGAAGCCGTCCGGCCGCATCCGCTCGCCGGCCATCGCGGCCAGGCGTCCGCCCACCTTCATGCCGATGAAATCACCGAGCTCATGGGTGCGGGAGAAGAACGGCCCCGGCTCGGTAAGCCGCGCCAGGGCCAGCATCTGCGGCGCGTCGGCCTCGGTCAGGTGGACGATGGCGAAGTCGCCGCTCGGGGCTTGGGCGACCGCACGCTCTGCAACCATCTGCGCCAGCACGCCTCGCGCGGCGACCGCGGTTCCCGCAGCGGCCGGCGGCTCGTCCATCTCCACCAGGGCGACGTCGCCGTGCGCGCGGACCAGGTAAGCAAGGCCCGAAAGGCTTTCCGGCGAGACCTCGTCCAAGGCAGCGAACATGGCGAAGGCCGGATCGAACCGCACCGCGCCATGCCGCCGAATCGCCAGCGGCGCCTGCCGTCCGGCGAGCGCGGACCAAACCGGACGATCGAGCGGATGAGCCGGGCGCATGTCCCGCTTATTGCGGTTCGCGACCGCGGGCGCCAGCCGCAAGCGGACCGGCTATTCCAGGCGCAGCAGCAGGGCTGACCACTCGATGGCGATCAGCGCGCCCATCACGCCCAGGATCAACAGCTGAACCGCGCGGCGCACCAGCCAATAGAGCAGACCGCCTTCGGCGATCGGGCCGATGCGTGCCGGTTTGGGATCGAAATCGTCCGCCATGCCGCCCGCCCTGCAAGCGGCCGGCCGGACTCAGGCGCTCTTCCTGGCCGGCGCCTTGCCCGCCCGTCCTGCGCCGCCCGCCGCCCTGGCCGAGGCTCTCCCCTGGGTGTTCGAGAATCCGAAGGCGCAAGTCCCGTGAAGCCCGCAAAGTTCTTCTTTTGTTCGTCGGGAGCGATGGCTAAGCTGCGACACTTGAGTCTTTTCGCCGCCGACATATCTGCCTGCGATGTCGGTGGGCGGGCCGCTTGATCGTCCTGCGTGTCAAAGAGGAACCCGCGTGCAGCCGATCGTCTCCGTCCAGACCCTGAACAAGACCTACGCCGGCGGCTTCCAGGCGCTGAAGGACGTCAGCCTGGATATCCGCAAGGGCGAGATCTTCGCCCTGCTCGGCCCCAACGGCGCCGGCAAGACCACCCTGATCAGCATCATCTGCGGCATCGTGAACCCCACCTCCGGGACCGTGACCGCCGACGGCCACGATGTGGTCCGCGACTACCGCGCCGCCCGCCAGAAGATCGGCCTGGTGCCGCAGGAGCTGCACACCGACGCCTTCGAGAGCGTCTGGGACACGGTGAAGTTCAGTCGCGGCCTCTTCGGCCGCCCGCCGGACCCGGCCCACCTGGAGAAGGTGCTGCGCCAGCTCTCCCTCTGGGACAAGCGCGCCGACAAGATCATGACCCTCTCGGGCGGCATGAAGCGGCGGGTGATGATCGCCAAGGCGCTGAGCCACGAGCCGACCATCCTCTTCCTCGACGAGCCCACCGCCGGCGTCGACGTCGAACTGCGCCAGGACATGTGGGAGATGGTGCGCGGCCTGCGCGAGGCCGGCGTCACCATCATCCTGACCACCCACTACATCGAAGAGGCCGAGGAGATGGCCGACCGCATCGGGGTGATCTCCAGGGGCGAGCTGATCGTGGTCGAGGAAAAGGCCGTCCTGATGCGCAAGCTCGGCAAGAAGCAGCTCACCCTGATGCTGCAGGAGCCGCTCGGCGCCATCCCGGCCGGCCTTTCCGGCGAGCCGCTGGAGCTTTCCGACGACGGCCAGAGCCTGACCTACACCTTCGACGCCCAGGCGGACGAAACCGGCATCGCCCCGCTGCTCAAGCGCCTCGGCGAGCACGGCGTCGACTTCAAGGATTTGCGGACCGAGGAAAGCTCCCTGGAGGACATCTTCGTCAGCCTGGTGCGCGGAGGCCGGGCATGAACGTCCACGCGATCAAGGCCATCTACCGCTTCGAGATGGCGCGCACCTTCCGCACGCTGATGCAGTCGATCGCCTCGCCGGTGCTCTCGACCTCGCTCTATTTCATCGTCTTCGGGGCGGCGATCGGCTCGCGCATGGTGGCGATCGACGGGGTCAGCTACGGCGCCTTCATCATCCCCGGGCTGATCATGCTCTCGCTCTTGACCGAGAGCATCTCCAACGCCTCATTCGGCATCTACATGCCCAAGTGGGCCGGCACGATCTACGAGCTGCTCTCGGCCCCGGTCTCCTGGCTGGAGACGGTGCTCGGCTATGTGGGCGCGGCGGCCACCAAGTCGATCATCCTCGGCGTCATCATCCTGATCACCGCCCGGCTTTTCGTGGACTATTCCATCGCCCATCCGCTGGTGATGATCGGCTTCCTCTTCCTGACGGCGGTGACCTTCAGTCTTTTCGGCTTCGTGATCGGTGTCTGGGCCGACAGCTTCGAGAAGCTGCAGATCATCCCGATGATGGTGGTGATGCCGCTGACCTTCCTGGGGGGAAGCTTCTACTCGATCGACATGCTCCCCGACCCCTGGGACAAGATCGCGCTCTTCAACCCGGTGGTCTATCTGGTCAGCGGCTTCCGCTGGAGCTTCTACGGGATCTCCGACGTCGGCGTGGGGATCAGCTTCGCGGCCACCCTCGGCTTCATGCTGGCCTGCCTGGCGATCATCTGGACTATCTTCCGCACAGGGTGGAAGCTGAAGACATGAGCTTTCATATCAAGCGCGTCTACGAGCCGCCGGCCGACGATGACGGCCAGCGCGTGCTGGTCGATCGCCTGTGGCCGCGCGGCGTCAGCAAGGCAAACGCCGGGGTCGATCTTTGGCTGAAGGCCGTCGCGCCCAGCGACGATCTGCGCCGGCAGGTCCACGGCGGCGCGATCAGCTGGCCGGACTTCGCCGCGGCCTATCGCAGGGAACTCGCCGAGGCGCCGGCGCGGGACGCCGCGGCCGAACTGCTGGAGCTGGGCCGCAAGGGCCGCGTGACCCTGCTCTATGCGGCCAAGGACGAGGCGCAGAACAACGCCAGGGCGCTGGCCGACTGGCTGGCGACGCGGGCCTAAGGCTTCGGCGGCGGCGCGCCTTCGGCCAGTTCCGGCAGGGCGTCCTTCGGATCGTACCAGCTGGCCGCGTCCGAGCGCCAGATATGCGCCTTCGGCCGGTCGGTGATCGGGGTGTCGAGGCAGCCGAGGCGCAGCATGATATTCGGCTGGCCCGTCCGCTCGGCGACCACCTGCGATCCGCAGGCGGCGCAGAACCGGCGCAGCTTGCCCGGCGAGGATTCGAACATCGAAAGGCCGTCCTCGCCCCGCGTCCAGCGAAACGCCGCGCGGGGGACGCCCATCAGGCTTGAGAAGGCGGACCCGTGCGCCTTGCGGCAGGTCTCGCAGTGGCAATGGACGATCGGCCCGGGCTCGGCGTCGACCTCATAGGCCACCGCCCCGCAAAGGCAGCTTCCGGCGAGCATATGCGCCCCTCCTCTACTCCCTCCCCACAAGGGGGAGGGAAATCAACGCTTCAGAACTTCAGCGCGCGGGCTTCCTTCACGTGCGCCAGCGCCTTGATCCTGCCGAGCAGGGCCTCGTCCGGCGCCTGGTCGACGCCGATCAGGGCGATGGCGTCCTCGCCGGCGTCCACCCGGCCCAGGTTGAAGGTGGCGATGTTGATCTCCGCGTCGGCCAAAAGGCCCCCGATGGCGGCGATGAAGCCGGGTTTGTCGAGGTTGTTGACGTAGAGCATGGTCGGGTTGAACGGCGCGTCCAGCTCCATGCCCTTGACCTCCACCACCCGGGGCAGGCCCGCCAGCACCGCGCCGGCGAAGCTGCGCTTGCCCATCTCGGTGGTGACGGTGATGCGCACCAGGCTGTCGTAGATCGGCGAGTCGTCCTGGCGGCTCTCGGAAACGACGATGCCGCGCTCCTTGGCCACCGCCGGAGCGGAGACCATGTTCACCTCGGCCAGCATCGGGCGCAGGAAGCCGGCCAGGGCGGCGGCGGTCAGAGGCTTGGCGTTCAGCCCGGCCACCTCGCCCTCATAGGCGATGTCGATGGCCTTCAAGCCGGTGTCGACCATCTGGCCGGCGAAGGCGCCGAGCTTTTCGGCCAGGGCCACGAAGGGCTTCAGCTTCGGCGCCTCCTCGGCGGTCACCGAGGGGCTGTTGAGGGCGTTGGTGACAGCGCCGGTCAGCAGGTAGTCGGAGAGCTGTTCGGCCACCTGCAGGGCGACGTTCTCCTGGGCTTCCAGGGTCGAGGCGCCCAGGTGCGGCGTGGCGATGAAGTTCTCCGCGCCGAAGAGGGGATTGGCCTTGGCCGGCTCCTCGACGAAGACGTCGAAGGCCGCGCCGCCGACATGGCCGCTATCCAGCAGTTCGCGCAGCGCCGCCTCGTCCACCAGGCCGCCGCGGGCGCAGTTGACGATCAGCACGCCCTTCCTGGTCTTCTTCAGGTTCTCGGCAGAGAGGATGTTGCGGGTCTTGTCGGTCAGCGGGGTGTGCAGGGTGATGATGTCGGCGCGGGCCAGGAGCTCGTCGAGCTCGACCTTCTCGATGCCGATCTCGGCGGCGCGCTCGGGCGACAGGAAGGGGTCGTAGGCCACCACCTTCATCTTCAGCCCCAGCGCCCGGTCGGCGACGATGCCGCCGATGTTGCCGGCGCCGATCAGGCCCAGCGTCTTGGCGTAGAGCTCCACGCCCATGAAGCGGTTCTTCTCCCACTTGCCGGCCTGGGTGGAGACGTCGGCGGCGGGCAGCTGGCGGGCGAGCGCGAACATCATGGCGATGGCGTGCTCGGCGGTGGTGATCGAGTTGCCGAACGGGGTGTTCATCACCACGATCCCGGCGGCGGTGGCCGAGGGGATGTCGACATTGTCGACGCCGATGCCGGCGCGGCCGATGACCTTGAGGTTCTTGGCGGCGGCGATGACGTCCTTGTCGGCCTTGGTGGCCGAGCGGACGGCCAGGCCGTCATAGTCGCCGATGATCTTGAGCAGCTCGTCCTTGGACAGGCCGGTCTTCACGTCGGCGTCGACGCCGCGCTGCTTGAAGATGTCGATGGCGGCGGGGGAAAGCTTGTCAGCGATGAGGACGCGGGGAGCCATGGGCTTCATCCTTGCGGGAATTTGGGCGTGGGGAAAATCGGGATGCGGATCCCCCTCCCCCACGAGGGGGGGAGGGGAGGTTCGCGTGCGGCCAGGGGCCGGGATCGAGGTGTCAGGCGGCGGCCAGCTGTTCGACGGGGGTCGCGAACGCCCAGTCGAGCCAGGGGGTCAAGGCGTCGAGATCGGAGGTCTCCACCGTGGCGCCGCACCAGATCCGCAGACCGGGAGGGGCGTCGCGATAGCCGCCGACGTCGAGGGCCACGCCCTCCTTTTCCAGCAGGGCCGCCAGCTTCTTGGCGAAGTCGGCCTGGGCGTCGTCCGAGCGCGCGGTGACGGCCGGATCGACCACCTTGAGGCAGACCGAGGTGTTGGAGCGGGCCGCCGGGTCCTTGGCCAGGAACTCCACCCACGGGGTCTTGGCGACCCAGTCGGCGAGGATGGCCAGGTTGGCGTCGGCGCGGCGCTGCATCTCGGCCAGGCCGCCGATGCCCTCGGCCCACTTCAGGGCGTCGATGGCGTCTTCCACGCAGAGCATGGAGGGCGTGTTGATCGTGGCGCCCTCGAAGATGTCGAGGCTGACCTTGGCGCCCCCATCCTTGTTGGCCTTGGTCATGCGGAACAGCTTGGGCATCGGCCAGGCCGGCGTATAGCTTTCCAGCCGGGCCACGGCGCGGGGGCCGAGGATCAGGACGCCGTGCGCGCCCTCTCCGCCGAGCGCCTTCTGCCAGGAGAAGGTCACGACATCGAGCTTGGACCAGTCGAGCTTCTGGGCGAAGGCCGCGCTGGTGGCGTCGCAGATCGTGATGCCTTCACGGTCGGCGGCGATGAAGTCGGCGTTGGGAACCCGCACGCCCGAGGTGGTTCCGTTCCAGGTGAAGACCAGGTCGGCGTCCTTGCGGACCTTGCTCAGATCCGGCAGCTCGCCATAGGGCGCGTCCAGGACCTCCGCGGGCAGCTTCAGCTGCTTGACGACGTCCGTCACCCAATCCT
>JADZBR010000085.1 GCA_020852035.1 Caulobacteraceae bacterium | reverse complement strand
GTCCGGCCCGCCGATCTCGAAGCGGCCGGTCGGGTTGACGATCCACTGGGTCTTCTTGGTCACCAGGCCCGAGGGCAGCACGCTCTCGACGTAGGGCTTGATGATCGCTTCCAGCCGCTTGGAGGTGGCGCGGGCCAGGCCGAAGCGCTTCTTGTGCTGGTGCGAGACGACGATCTTCAGGATCTCGACCGGCTTGTCGTTCTCATAGCGGACCGTGACCTGGCTCTTGGCGTCGGGCTCCAGTTCGGGCCGCTCGCCGGAATGGCGCACCTCGGCGAGCTTCTTCAGGATGTCGTGGCTGTACTGCAGGGTCGCCGGCATCAGCTCCGGCGTCTCGTCGCAGGCGTAGCCGAACATGATGCCCTGGTCGCCGGCCCCCTCGTCCTTCTTGTCGGTGGCGTCCACGCCCTGGGCGATATGCGCCGACTGGGCGTGCAGGTGGCAGGCGAACTTGGCCTTGCGCCAGTCGAAACCGCGCTGCTCGTAGCCGATGTCCTTCACCGCCTCGCGCACCTTCGGCTCGAGGCTCTTGATGATCTGCCTGGTCTGGTCCTTGGAGGCGGCGCGCACCTCGCCGGCCAGGACGATGCGGTTGGTGGTCACCAGGGTCTCGCAGGCCACGCGCGCTTCCGGCTCCTCGGCCAGGAAGGCGTCGACGACGGTGTCGGAGATGCGGTCGGCGACCTTGTCCGGATGGCCTTCGGACACGCTTTCGCTGGTGAAGATGTAGGACTGGCGGCTCAACGGGAACTCCGGAATGGGACACTAGGGCGCGCGGGAGAGCGCGGCACATATAAAGCAAGCTTTATGCCCCGCAAGCCGGGCGCGCCGTTCAGCCCTCGGCTTCCTCGTCGACCAGCGACTTGATCAGGGCCAGCACCTGCCGGCGCACCCGCTCGCGCCGGATGCGGGGACACAGGGCCGCCAGCTGCTGGCCTTCCGAGGTCGACATCAGGTCGTGGACGAAATCGGCCCCCGCCTCGGCGAACCCCGGGCTGGACGCCTTCAGGCCCTCGAAGAAGTGGCCGATATCGGTCTGCAGCACCCCGGCGGTCTGCCAGAGCTTGGAGGCGCTGACCCGGTTGGCGCCCTTCTCGTACTTCTGCACCTGCTGGAAGGTGACGCCGATGCCTTCGGCCAGCCGCTCCTGGCTGATCTCCAGCGCCCGGCGGCGGTCGCGGATGCGCCGGCCGACATGGATGTCGATCGGGTCCGGTCCGCGCGGTTCCTTGTCGCTCATGTCGATCCGAGCTCTCCGTCGGGCGAGGCTTGGGTTGCGGCGCTTTGCCTTAGTCGCACGGTCAAGGCGGTTGCGCCAGAGGCGAGCAACATCAACCAGAAGGCGAGTTCGCCGAAGCGGGCGTAGGGTGTCTGCGTGAGGGCTGGCGGCAGGGGCGCGTCGACCACCCCGTAGCGCCCCAGGCCCAGGCGCTGGCCGGGCGCGATGCGGCCGTAGGCGTCGATCATGGCGGTGACGCCGGTGGGCGTCACCCGGGCCATCGGCAGGCCGGCCTCGATGGCCCGGTAGCTGGCGAGGTTGAGGTGCTGCAGGGGGCCGCTGGTCTTGCCGAACCAGGCGTCGTTGGAGACGTTGAGCAGCCAGCGGGGCCGCGGACCGTCGGCGAGCCCCGGGAACAGGGCCTCGTAGCAGATCAGCGGCTGCAGGGTCAGCAGGCCCGCAAGGCGCATCGGGCGCGGCGGCGGGCCGGCGGTGAAGTCCTCGGGCATGTGGACGAGGCTGCGGAAGCCGATGTGGGCGGCGAAATCGCCCAGCGGCATGAACTCGCCGAACGGCACCAGGCGGTGCTTGTCGTAGAGCGCCGGGATGGTCAGGCCCCGGGGCGAGTCCTGGAAGGCGATCAGGCTGTTGAAATAGTCGAGCCGGCCGTTCCGGCCCCAGTCGACGCGGTTGGCGCCGATCAGCAGGGTCTGGCCGGGGCGCAGCAAGCCTTCCAGCCGGCGCACATGGCGCGAGCCGGGCTGCACCAGTTCGTCGATCACCGCCGGCAGGGCGCCTTCGGGCCAGACGATGACGTCCGGCGGCGTCGGCGAGGGCCGGCCGCTGAGCGCCAGATAGGTGGCGAAGATCGGCTCCAGGTTCTCCGGCCGCCACTTCTCCTTCTGGTCGATATTGGCCTGCACCAGCCGCAGGCGCGGCGCGCCGGGCTCGGGTCCGGCCGCGTCGGCCAGCCTGAGCGCGCCGAAGGTCCAGAGGCCCGCCAGGGCGGCGGCGGCGAGCCCGACCGTCGTCAGCCGCCGCGCGCGGGGGGCGGCGTCCAGCCACACGGCCGGGGCGGCGGCGATGGCGATGGTCAGCCACGAGAGGCCGTAGGCGCCGACCAGGGCGGCGGCCTGCGACACGGCCGAGCCGGCGCGCCAGCTCTCCCCCGGCAGGTTCCACGGAAAGCCGGTGAGGATGTTGCCGCGCAGCCATTCGGCGAGCGCCAGGGCCCCGGCGAAGACCAGAACCCGCAGGGCGCCGCGCCTCCGGCCCACGGCAAGGCGGTAGAGCACGCCGGCCAGGCCCCAGAACAGCGCCAGCCCTCCGGCCAGCAGGACCAGCGCGAAGGGCGCCATCCAGCCGTAGGTGGCCGCGTCGACCAGAAAGGCCTCGGTCACCCAGAAGACGCCGACCGCGAAATAGCCGAGCCCGGCGAGCCAGCCGCGCAGGAAGGCCGAACGCAGCGGCCTGGCCGGCGCGGCGGCGTCCAGACTCCAGAGGAGCGCCGCGTAGCCGAGCAGCCCCGGCAGGATACCGAACGGCGGATGGGCCAGGGCCGCGGCGATTCCGGCGGCCAGCGCCACGCCGCGCGCCGGCCAGCCCCGGCCGAGCCGTTCGGCCGGACGGCTCAGGGGGCGTCCTCGGGCGGCGGCGGCGTCGCCGGGCGCAGCCGCACGCGCTTGACCCGCCGGGGGTCGGCGTCCAGCACCTCGATCTCGAAGCCGCCGGGGTGGGCGATCACCTCGCCCCGGTGCGGCACCCGGCCGGCGAGGGTGGTGACAAGGCCGGCGACGGTGTCGACCTCCTCCTCCAGCGCCTCGGGCGTCAGGCGCGCTTCGGCGGCCGCCTCCAGGTCTTCCAGCGGCGCGCGGGCGTCGGCCTCGAAGACGCCGCCGGGGCGGGTGACAATGGGCGCCGAGGCCGCCTCGTCGTGCTCGTCGTCGATGTCGCCGACCACCGCCTCGACCAGGTCCTCCAGGGTGACCAGGCCGTCGGTGCCGCCGAACTCGTCGATCACCAGGGCCATGTGGATGCGGCTGGCCTGCATGCGCACCATCAGGTCGGCGGCGCGCATGGAACCCGGGACGTAGAGCACCTCGCGGCGCAGGCGGCGCAGGATCGCCTCGTCGGGCGAGGCCAGCGGCGGGTCGGAGGCCAGAACGCGGAAGACGTCCTTGACGTGCACAACGCCCACCGGATCGTCCATCGTCTCGCGGTAGATCGGCATGCGCGAATGCTCCGCCTCGACGAAGCGCGAGACGACCTCGGCCAGCGGCGTGGAGATCTCCACCGAGACGATGTCGGCGCGCGGCGTCATCACGTCCTCGACGCGCAGGGACTGGAAGGCCTGGGCCTGGTCCACCAGGTCGTGGCCGTTGGCCTGCACCATCGGCTCCGGCTCGGGAGCGGCCGGGCGGGCCTTGCGGAACCTGCGGAGAAGCGCCCGGACGCCACGCGAATGTCGCGGGCCGGGCGCGGGGGTAGAGCCGTCGCTAGGCATCTCGTCCCTGTTCGGCGGCGTAGGGATCGGGGACCCCCAGACCCGCCAGGATTTCACGTTCGAGCCCTTCCATGACCTCGGCGTCCGGATCGGTCTCGTGGTCATAGCCTAGCAGGTGCAGCACGCCGTGCGCCACAAGGTGTTGCAGGTGGTGGGCCAGGAGCTTGCCCTGCTCGGCCGCCTCGCGCGCGCAGACGCCGTGGGCGAGGGCGATGTCGCCGAGGTGGCGCTCCGGGTTCGGCGGGGCCGGGAAGGAGAGGACGTTGGTGGCGTAGTCCTTGCCGCGGAAGCGGGCGTTGAGGTCGCGGATGGTGGGATCGTCGGCGAGGAGGATGGTAAGCCCCTCCCCCTTGCGGGGAGGGGTTGGGGTGGGGGTGTAGGCCTGTGACTCGCCGTCGGAGTCGCTGATGGAGACCTCACGGGAGAGTCCTGCGCTGACACCCTCACCCCCTACCCCCTCCCCGCAAGGGGGAGGGGAGGCGCCAAGGGCCGCTTCAGCGGCAGCGATGACCAGCGCCTCGGCGTCCGGCAGGGCCGCGGTCCAGGCTGCGTGCTCGATCTCGACGTCGATCAATCGCCGGCCTTCGCCTTGCGGGAGGCGTCGGCCTCATAGGCGCGCACGATGCGCTCCACCAGCGGGTGGCGCACCACGTCCTCGGCGGAGAAGCGCGAGACGGCGACGCCCTCGACGCCCTCCAGGATGGCGACCGCGTGGGCCAGGCCGCTATCGCGGGCGTTGGGCAGGTCGATCTGGCTGGGGTCGCCCGTCACCACCATCCGCGCGCCTTCGCCCAGGCGGGTGAGCACCATCTTCATCTGCAGGCGGGTGGCGTTCTGGGCCTCGTCGACGATGACATAGGCGTGGCTCAGCGTGCGGCCGCGCATGAAGGCGATGGGGGCCAGCTCGATCTCGCCCTTCTCGCGGCGGCGGCGGAACTGGTCGACACCGAGGATGTCGGTGAGCGCCTCCCAGACCGGGGCCATGTAGGGATCGACCTTCTCGGAGAGGTCGCCGGGCAGGTAGCCGAGCTTCTCGCCGGCCTCCACGGCCGGGCGCGAGACGATCAGCCGGTCGACCTCGCCGCGCAGCAGGAGCCCCGCGCCGTGGGCGACGGCGAGGAAGGTCTTGCCGGTGCCGGCGGGGCCGAGGCCGAAGGTCAGGGGTTCCTTCGCCAGGGCGTCGAGATAGCGCGCCTGGGCGGCGGTTTTCGGCGCCACCTGGCCGCGGCGGCCCTTGGGCAGGCCGGGGGCCTCGGTCCCGGCGCGGGCCTGGCCGATGGCGACGCGCACGTCGGCCTCGCCGATCTCCAGCCCCTGCTCGGCGCGCTTGGCGAGG
>JADZBR010000084.1 GCA_020852035.1 Caulobacteraceae bacterium | reverse complement strand
GCCTCGTCGGCCGTCTCGGTAAGGTGCTGGGCCCGCGCGGCCTGATGCCGAACCCGCGCGTCGGCACCGTGACCCCGAACGTGGCCCAGGCCGTGAAGGACGCCAAGGGCGGCGCCATCGAGTTCCGCACCGAGAAGACCGGCATCATCCACGCCGGCATCGGCAAGGCCAGCTTCACCGAGGACGCCATCCTGGCCAACGCCCGCGCGCTGGTCGACGCCCTCAACAAGGCCAAGCCCTCGGGCGCCAAGGGCACCTACATCAAGCGCATCAGCCTCTCGTCCACCATGGGGCCGGGGTTCAAGGTCGACACGGCTTCGGTCGGCGTCTGATCTTAGGCGCTCCTAAAGACAGAAGGCCCGGACAGTGATGTCCGGGCCTTTTTCTTGTCTTGTTGGTCATCCGGCTAGCCGATGCTATCTATACGGCTAGCCGGAGATCGCCATGGCCTTCCACATCCGAGACGCCGAGACCGACACCCTGGTGCGTGAGCTCGCGCAGCGTCGCGGGGTCGGCCTGACCGAAGCCGTAAAGATTGCGGTCGGTGCGGAACTCAAGCGTGATGCGGACGATCGCAATGAGCGACGCCGCCGGCTTGACGAAATCCGCAAGGAAGTCGCAGCGTGGCCGAGGACCGGCCTGAAAGCCGACAAGGCGTTCTTTGACGATCTGTCCGGCGACTGATGTATCTCGACGCCTCGGCGCTGGTCGCCATTCTCGTGGACGAGCCGGACGCCGTGATCTTGCAGGAGAAGGTGCTGGCCGCGGATTCGCTCTACACCTCGCCTGTGAGCGCCTGGGAGACGGTGGTCGCCGTCGCCCGCATCACCGGCGCATCGCTACCGGCTGCTGAGGATCGTCTTGCCGCATATCTCAAAATCGCCGGGGTTGAGATGATCGCGATCGATGGTCGAGCAGGCGATTTGGCGCTGCAGGCCTTCGCGCAATACGGCAAAGGCCGCCATCCGGCTCGACTGAACATGGGGGATTGCTTCGCCTATGCCTGCGCCAAGAGCCTCGGCCTGCCGCTGCTCTACAAGGGCGAGGACTTCGCCCTGACCGACATCGCCGCCGCCTGAGCTTCAGGCCGCCGGCGCGCGCAGGCGATCCCAGACGTCGAACTCATAAGCGATGCAGCGCTCAATCATCAGCCGCCAGACCGGCTCGGCGATCTTGGGATCGAGGCCCGCCTTGGCGGCGGCGGCCAGCACGCGCTCGACCACCTGTTCGATGCGGGCCTCGTCGCGCACGACGCCCCGGTCGGTCTTGATGCGCGCGGCGGCATCCATGTAGCGCTGGCGCTAGGCGATCAGGGTGACGAGGGCGCGGTCGAGGGCGTCGACGCCGATGCGCACGTCGGTCATGGTCTGGCAGGTCTCGGGCGGCGGACGGTCGTCGACCGTCAGGGTCGTGGAAGGCATGGGTCTTTGAAGCTCTGACTGAGGCAGGGGAGGGCGACCGGGCGGCCGCATGATTGGCCGCTGGTTTAGCGGGCCATCGCCGCAGCGTCGACTGGCGCGGACTTTCAAGCCGGCTTGACCATGACCACCGCAGGGCGGAGCGTGCGCGCAAAGGGGGAAACCATGACGCTCAAGGTGATCGGGGCCGGGTTTGGCCGCACGGGCACGCTGTCGCTCAAGCTGGCGCTGGAGCAGCTGGGCTTCGGCCCCTGCTATCACATGACCGAGGTGTTCAAGAACCCGGCGGCCATCGAGTGGTGGAGCGAGGCCGCCGACGGCCGGCCGGACTGGGAGAAGATATTCGAGGGCTACAACGCCACCGTCGACTGGCCCAACGCCACCTTCTACGCCGAGCTCGCCGCCCACTACCCGGACGCGAAGGTCATCCTGACCGAGCGCGACCCGGAGGCCTGGTTCGCCTCCACCCAGGCGACCATCTTCCCGAAGGACCTCTCGGAGGACACTGAAGTCCCCTTCGAGCGCATGGTGGCCAAGGTGATCGGCCGACTGTTCGACGGACGCATGCGCGACCACGACCACGTCATCGACGTCTACAAGCGCCACAACGCCAGGGTTCGCGAGGTCATCCCGGCGGATCGGTTGCTGGTCTATGAAGTGGCGCAGGGATGGGAGCCGCTCTGCGCCTTCCTCGGCGTGCCGGTTCCCGACACGCCTATGCCGAAGGTGAACTCCAGAGAGGAGTTCCACACGCATGTCGCGGCCGCCGCGCCTGCATTCTGAGCTGTAGTCGTAGACGATCAAAGGGCGCGCGGGTCGACCTTGCGTCCTTCGAGACACCCGCTTCGCGGGCCCTCAGGATGACGAAGTCAGTACAAGCTTAGTCATGGTGAGGAGCGCGCAGCGCGTCTCGAACCACGCAGGGCCTCGCCACGCCGGTATTGCGAGGCGTCTGCGCCCGCTTGAGTTTTCCCCCCTTCGCCGCTATACGCCCCGCCTCCGATGGGTTCGCCCGTCGGGACCTGTCCGTGAACTACGGAGCCTGGGGGCCGCCCGGGCTTTAAAATGAGGAAGGGCCCTTCCTCGCCGTTGGGAGACGGGGATCGAGACGCTTATCGCTGACTCTCCCCGTCATCGGGCCAGGGTGAGGCGGAGCCGAACTTTCCTTGGACAGGCTGATCCGATCCGTCTCGCGCGGGAGCGATCCCTCGCGCGCCGGGTCTCGTCGGCTGCCGGATGGTCCGGCCGCCTAACCGAGTATGGAGACCGCAATGGACCGCGCTGAAAAGCAGGCGACGATCGACACGCTGAAAGGCGTGTTCGCCGACGCCGGCGCTGTCGTCGTGACCCACAACCTGGGTCTCACGGTTGCGGAAATGACCGACCTGCGCCTCCGCCTCCGCAAGGAAGGCGCGGCGCTCAAGGTGGTGAAGAACACCCTGGCCCAGAAGGCCCTGGCCGGCGCGAACGGGGAAGCGGGCGACGCCCTCTTCACCGGCCCCGTCGCCATCGCCTATGCGCCGGACCCCGTCACCGCCGCCAAGATCTCGACCCAGTACGCCAAGGACAACGACAAGTTCGTCGTCGTCGGCGGCCTGATGGGCGAGACCGTGCTGGACGCCAAGGGCGTCGATGCGCTGGCCAAGCTGCCGTCGCTCGACCAACTCCGCGGCAAGATCATCGGCCTCCTCAACGCGCCCGCGACCAAGATCGCCGGCGTGGTGCAGGCGCCCGCGGGTCAGCTGGCGCGTGTCATTGGCGCCTACGCCGCCAAAGACGCCGCCTGACCGGTCATCTCCGACAACACCCTCTCGATAAGGACTTAGACAAATGGCTGATCTCTCGAAGATCGTTGACGACCTTTCCTCGCTGACCGTCCTGGAAGCCGCCGAACTGGCCAAGCTCCTGGAAGAAAAGTGGGGCGTTTCGGCCGCCGCTCCCGTGGCGATGGCCGCGGCTCCGGCTGCTGGCGGCGCGGCTGACGCCGGCGCCGCGGCGGGCGAAGAGCAAACCGAGTTCACCGTTGTTCTGGCCGCCGGTGGCGACAAGAAGATCAACGTGATCAAGGAAGTGCGCGGCGTTCGTCCGGACCTGGGCCTGAAGGAAGCCAAGGACCTGGTGGAAGGCGCGCCGCAGAACGTGCTGGAGAACGTCTCCAAGCAGGTGGCCGAAGAAGCCAAGAAGAAGCTCGAGGAAGCCGGCGCCACCGTCCAGATCAAGTAGTCTGGCCGGCGTCAGCTCGACGCTTTGCAAATCGGCGGGCCCGGAAGGCAACTTCCGGGCCCGCTTTGCGTTGCAGCGCTTGCGTGGGGCAGCGTAACCTTTCATCTGGGGGATGAGGGACGCGGCCCATTGGGGGCTGCTGTCGACGTGCATTCCGCATCTTATGAGTAAGCCTTCGACCTTCCCGGCGGGCGCGGGCGAGGCGGCCGAGCGCATCCGCGCGTTCGACTGGAGCCGCACCAGCCTGGGGCCCATCGCGGCCTGGCCGCAAAGCCTGCGAACCGTGGTGGAGACGCTGGTCAACACGCCCATCGCCATGGTGCTGATGTGGGGCGACGACCACGTCATGCTCTACAACGACGGCTACATCCCCATCGCCGGCGACAAGCACCCGCAGGCGCTGGGAGGCACGGTTCCGGGGATCTGGCCTGAAATCTGGGACTGGAACCGGCCGCTGCTGGAGCGCGGGTTCGCCGGCGAATCCATGAGCTTCCGCGAGCAACCGCTGCGGATCGACCGTGGCCGCGGGCTGGAGGATGTCTGGTTCGACCTCTTCTACACGCCCGTGCGCGACGAGAGCGGCCAGGTGCGCGGGGTGCTCTGCACCGCGCCGGACATCACCGAGCAGCTGCGGGCGCGGGGGGTCGAGCGGCTGCACCGGCAGATCGTCGACGGGGCCAGCGATACGGCGATCGTCAGCACCGACACCGAGGGACGCATCACCCGCTGGAGCGCCGGGGCGACCCACCTGCTCGGCTGGAACGAGGCGGAGATGCGCGGCCAGTCGCTGGCCAGGCTGTTCCCCGACGGCGAGGACGGCGAGGCGCGCCTGGCCGAGGAGCGGAAAGAGGCCCTGGCGCGCGGCCGTGGCGGCCATGAAGGCTGGCGGCGGCGCAAGGACGGCGCGCGCCTCTGGGCGATCGGCGAGATGACGCCGCTGCGCGACGAGGCCGGCGGCGTGGTCGGCTTCGTCAAGGTGCTGAGCGATCGCACCGCCCAGAAGCGGGCGCAGGAGGACTTGCGCGACCTCAACGCCACCCTCGAACAACAGGTCGCCGAGCGCACCGAGCAGCTGCGCCTCAACGAGGAGGCTCTGCGCCAGGCGCAGAAGATGGAGGCTGTCGGCCAGCTGACCGGCGGCATCGCGCACGATTTCAACAATCTGCTCACCGGCATCGCCGGCGGCCTCGACATGATCCAGCGGCGAATCGCCCAGGGCCGCTACGACGATCTCGACCGGTTCATGGAGGCCGCCTCCGCCTCCGCCAACCGGGCGGCCGGGCTCACCCAGCGGCTGCTGGCCTTCTCGCGCCGCCAGTCGCTGGATGTGAAGCCGGTGGACGTGAACCAGTTGGTCGCCTCGATGGAGGACCTCCTGGCCCGAACGCTCGGCGAACAGGTGCAGCTGGAGATGGCGCCGCATCCGGGGCTGTGGACGGCCGAAACCGACGCCAACCAGCTGGAAACCGCGCTTCTCAACCTGTCGATCAACGCTAGGGACGCCATGCCCGAAGGCGGCAAGCTGATCGTCGAGACCTCCAACGCCACCGTCGACGAGACCTATGCGGCGAAGTTCGACGACCTGGAGCCCGGCGATTTCGTGGTGCTCTGCGTGAGCGACACCGGCGCCGGCATGTCGCCGGAGGTGGCGGCGCGGGCGTTCGACCCCTTCTTCACCACCAAGCCGCTGGGCTCGGGCACGGGCCTGGGCCTGTCGATGGTCTACGGCTTCGTGCGCCAGTCGAAGGGACACGTGCGAATCTACAGCCAGCCCGGCGAGGGCACGACGGTGAAGCTCTTCCTGCCGCGCTTCCAGGGCGCGGTGGAGGCCGAGGCGGCCGAGCCGCCGCCGCGCGAGCTGCCGGCCGGAGAGGGCGAGGTGGTGCTGGTGGTGGAGGACGAAGCGGCCGTGCGCCTGCTGATCACCGAGGTGCTGGAGGAGCTCGGCTACCGCGCCATCGTCGCCGAGGATGGCGATGTGGCGGTCGCCCAGCTGCTCGAGGGGGGCCGCATCGACCTGATCGTCACCGACGTCGGCCTGCCGGGCGTCAACGGCCGCCAGGTCGCCGAGATCGCCCGCCAGCTGCGCGGGGGCGTCAAGGTGCTGTTCGTCACCGGCTACGCCGAGAACGCCGCGGTGCGCGGCGGCTTCCTGGAGCCGGGGATGGAGATGATCACCAAGCCGTTCAACATCGATACCCTGGCGGCGAAGATCCGGGAGATGCTGAGCTAGCGTTCGGGCCGGAACTCGCCGGAAGCCATTCCCGCCGGCAATGGCAGGCCGAGGTCCACAGAGCCCAGCCAGGTGACGGGCCCCTCAAGCTGCGTCCCCCGCAGGCCCAGCAGGTTCAGGTGCGCGCCCTGTAGCGCCAACTGGAGCGCCTGCAGACCATCGACGCCACCGGCGTGGCCTGCGTGCGCGCCGTCGGGCCACGTGATCGTGTAGCGGCAGATGAAGTCCTTGTCCCACGGCTCGGGCGGCTCCAGCCGCAGGTAAACCGGGTCGCCGGCGATCTCGAACCGACGCTCGAACGCGCTGGCGGATCGGCCGGCGCCGGTCATGGCCGCGGCGCGAGAATCGCGTCGAGCCGCGCGGCCGTCCCCGCCACCCGCTCCAGCTTTGGATAACGCAGGCCCTCGAAGTAGGGGACGGCGAAGGTGCGGTAGCGCTCGCCGCTCTTGACCAGGAGCTCGATCGGCTTGCGGTCCGCCTTGGCGGCGGTGAGGGCGTCCTTCAGCCGGTCGGACTTGTAGGCCTCGCCGTTCACCGCGATCACGCGGTCGGAGATCCTCAGGCCCGCCTTGAAGGCCGGGCTGTCCCACTGCACGGCGGTGAGGTCGGCGTCCTTGTCCAGCGTCACGCCCAGCGAATAGGTGAGGTCGGTGGCCTCGCGGTTGGCGTCGTCGGCCTTCTGGTAGGCGCTGGGCGTCTCCGAATAGACCAGCCGGTAGCCGCCGCGGGCGAGGCCGTCGAGCGGGGCGGGCCCGGTCCGGTTGACGCGCGCATCGAGGAAGCCGGCCCAGTCGTAGGGGGTGACGGCGTTCAGCGCCCGGGCCACGTCCTCGAAGGTGTAGGTCTTCACCGTCCAGTCGCCGTCATCGACGCCGAAGAAGCCCCTGGCGAAGTCGTCGAGCGACTTCCGGCCGCCGGTGCGCTCGCGGATCAGGCTGTCGGCGTCGAGCCAGATGAGCAGGCCCTCGGAATAGTAGTCCTCGCTCCGCTGCCAGCTGCGCCAGGGTTCGGGGCGGCGGGCGATGGTGATCGGGTCGTTGGTGGTGTCGATCAGCGGCTTCCAGGCGCGGCCGGCGCGGTTGTCGTAGGTCGCCGCGATCATCGCGAAGGCGTCGAGCGCGTCCTGCTTGGAAAGCAGGCCCGAGCGGGCGGCCAGCACATAGCCCCAGTACTGGGTCTGGCCCTCGTAGACCCACATCAGCGAGTTGCGCATCGGCGTGCGGTAGTCGGGCGTCCAGAGGTCGGCGCCCCGGCGGAACTTGCCGTTCCAGGAGTGGGTGTATTCGTGGGGCAGCAGATCGCGCTCGGGCGCCATCTTCTCCCACTCGGTGAAGTATTCCGGCTTCACCCCGTTCTCGCTGGACCGGTGGTGCTCCATGCCGATGCCGCCCAGCCGGTCGGTGATCGCCAGGAGGAAGTCGTAGCGGTCGTAGTGGCGCGCGCCGTAGAGCCGGTCGGCCTGCTGCACCAGCCGGCGGTGCGCGGCGATCTGCTCGGGCTTGGCCTCCAGCAGTTCGGGCCGGTCGGCGACCATGTTCAGCCGCACCGGCGAGCGGCCGCCGGGATCGAGATCCACCTGCCTGAAGTAGCGGCCGGCGAACATCGGCGAGTCCACCAGGGTCTCGAAGGGGGTGGGCGTGAAGGTGGTCTCGCCGCCGGCCTGGCGGGCGACATCGAGGGCGACGCCGAACTTCCAGCCGTCCGGCAGGCGCACGGTCGGCTCGACGGTGATCTGGCGGGTGAAGTGGCCGGCGGGATAGAGCGCCACCTGTTCCCATTGTAGGTTCAGCATCTCGGGCGTGACCACGATGCGGCCCTGGTTGCTCGCGGTCGGCGAGACGAACTGGAACTCGGCGGTGATCTCGCTGGCGCCCGCCGGCACGTCGATGTGGAAGGCGTAGACCTCCACCGGGTCGCGCTTCCATTCCAGCTTCTGGCCGCCCGCGGTGATGACCAGGCCCGCCAGCTTGTCGATCGCCCCGCGCGGGGCGTGCTTGCCGGGCAGCCATTGCGGATAGAGCAGGACGAGCGGGCCGGGACCGGCGACGGGGATGGTCTCGCGCACCTTCAGGATCGCCTGGCGCGTGTCGCTCGCGTCGACGTGCAGCCTGATCACGCCGGGATAGGGGACGTCGCGGGCGTCGGGCACGGTCTGGGCGATCGGCGTCGGCTGGGGGCCGGGCGAGGCTTGGGCGAAGGCGGGGGCGGCGCATGCGAGAACGGCGAACAGGGGGAGGGCGCGACGCAAGGAACGGACTCCGCAAACGGGACTGACGCAGGAGCCTTACCGCCCGAGGTCTTCGCGCGAAATCCCTCTCCCGGCCGGGAGAGGGAAATCCGACGGCGCAAGCCGGCGGGAGGGTGAGGGCCACAGACCTCTCCGGCAAAGCCGCAAGCCCTCATCCTCGCCGCGCTTCGCGCGTCTTTCCTTCTCCCGGACGGGAGAAGGATTTTTGTGGGGACACCCCTTGGCTTATCCCCGCAAATCGCCTATCTGCGCTCTCTTCGCGAAATTTCCGATTTCGAACGCGATTCGTCGCGCGTGAATGCTCCGAGGCATGGCCCGTCGCCCTCCGGCCATGCGAGGGAGCGCCCCCTGGCGTCACAAGGGGGCATTCCAGCGTCCCGCCGGGTTCGCCCCGGCGCCGAGGGTGGACGCAGGACACGACATTCGGCGCCGGGAGTCCATCCTTGCGCCCAGCAGGGAACCTAAATGGCTCAGTCCTTCACCGGCAAGAAGCGTATCCGCAAGTCCTTCGGCCGCATTCCTGAAGCGGTCCAGATGCCGAACCTGATCGAGGTTCAGCGCTCCTCCTACGAACAGTTCCTGCAGCGTGAGGTCCGTCCCGGCGAGCGCCGCGACGAGGGCATCGAGGCGGTCTTCAAGTCCGTCTTCCCGATCAAGGACTTCAACGAGAAGGCCGTCCTTGAATACGTGTCCTACGAGTTCGAGGACCCGAAGTACGACACCGAAGAATGCGTGCAGCGCGATATGACCTACGCCGCGCCGCTGAAGGTGAAGCTGCGGCTCATCGTCTTTGAAACCGATGAGGAAACCGGCGCCCGCTCGGTGAAGGACATCAAGGAGCAGGACGTCTACATGGGCGACATCCCGCTCATGACCAACAACGGCACGTTCATCGTCAACGGCACCGAGCGCGT
>JADZBR010000083.1 GCA_020852035.1 Caulobacteraceae bacterium | reverse complement strand
TGCGTGAACTTCACGGCGTTGCCGAGGAAGTTGAGCAGCACCTGCCGCAGGCGACCTTCGTCGGCGGTGAGGCGCGCCAGGCCCGGCGCGGCGGCCCAGCCGATCTCCAGGCCCTTCTCGTAGGCGCGCGGCGCGACCAGTTCGGTGACCTGCCGCAGCAGGTCTTCCAGGTCGAACTCGGCGGCCTGGGTCTCGATGCGCCCGGCGCCCAGCTTGGCGAAATCGAGCACCTCGTTGACCAGGCCGAGGAGGTGCTGGCCGCTTTCGGTCAGGGCGGCGACGTAGGATTTCTGCTCGGCGGTCAGGCGCGTGCCGCCGAGGAGCTGGGCCATGCCGAGCACGCCGTTCAGGGGGGTGCGGAACTCGTGGCTGAGCGAGGCCAGCTGCTCGGCGGTGATGGCGGTCTTGCGGGCGGGCATGGCGGGGAGCCTAGCCGCCCCGGCTTAACGGCCGGTCAAGCGCGCCCGACAGCGCCGCCTCCGTGGACCACGCCGGCGGCGCGCGTTCGGCTAGGCCGCCGAAGTCCGCCGCCGGGCCGACGCGACGGTAGACCAGGGCCTCGGCCACATGGATGCGGCGCACGGCCTCGGCGCGGTCGAGGTCGGCGATGGTGCGGGCCAGGCGCAGCGTGCGGGTCCAGCCGCGGGCGGTGAGGCCGCCCGCCTCGGCGGCGCGGGCGAGCAGGGTGCGGGCCGGGGCGTCGAGGCCGCAGGCCTTCTCCAGGGTCTCGCCCTCGGCGCGGGCGTTGAGGTCGGCGGCCTCGGGGCCGAGGTCTGCGGCGCGGTCGCGCTGAAGCTGGCGCGCGGCGACCACGCGGGCGGCGACCTCGGCCGACCCCTCGGTGGGCATCGGCAGGGCGAGGTCGGCGGCGGCCACCGGCGGCACGTCGATCTGCAGGTCAATGCGGTCGAGCAGGGGGCCGGAGATCTTGTTCTGGTAGTCGCGCTGGCAGCGCGGGGCCTTGCCGCAGGCGCCGCGCCCCGGCCCGCCGACGCCGCAGCGGCAGGGGTTCATGGCGGCGACCAGCTGCACCCGGGCCGGATAGCGGATGTGGAAGTTGGCGCGGGCGACCACGACCTCACCGATCTCCAGCGGTTGCCGCAGGGACTCGAGGGCCTGGCCGCTGAACTCGGGGAGCTCATCTAAAAACAGCACGCCATTGTGGGCGAGCGAGACCTCCCCCGGCTTGGCGCGCAGGCCGCCGCCGGTGAGCGCGGCCATGCTGGCCGAGTGGTGGGGCGCGCGGAACGGCCGGGCGCGGGTCAGGGCGCCCTTGGCGATCAGCCCGGCGACGGAATGCACCATCGAGGTTTCGAGCAGTTCGGCCGAGGTCAGCGGCGGCAGGATGCCCGGCAGGCGCTGAGCCATCATCGACTTGCCGGAACCCGGCGGGCCGCAGAACAGCAAATTGTGACCGCCTGCCGCCGCGATCTCCAGGGCGCGCTTGGCGTTCTCCTGGCCCTTGACGTCGCGCAGGTCGGGCACGCGCTCGCCATCCAGCATCGGGCCGGCCTGCGGGGCGGAGAGAATCTGCGTGCCCCGGAAGTGGTTGATCAGGCCGATCAGCGAGGCGGGGGCCAGAATGCGCGTCTCGCCCGCCCAGGCCGCCTCGGGGCCGCTGGCTTCCGGGCAGATGAGGCCGAGGCCCATCTCGTTGGCGGCGATGGCGGCCGGCAGGGCGCCGGAGACCCTCGCGATCTGGCCGTCGAGGGAGAGTTCGCCGACCGCCGCCCAGCCTTCCAGGGCGTCGGGCGCGATCACGCCCATGGCGCCGAGGATGGCCAGCGCGATGGGCAGGTCGTAGTGGCTGCCCTCCTTCGGCAGGTCGGCCGGGGCGAGGTTCACGACGATGCGCTTGCCCGGCATGGCCAGGCCGAGCCCCGCGAAAGCGCCGCGCACCCGCTCGCGGCTTTCGCCCACCGCCTTGTCGCCCAGGCCCACAACCACGACGTGAGCCTCGCCGCCGGTGAGCTGCACCTCCACGTCCACCCGGCGGGCCTCGACCCCTTGAAACGCCACGGTTACGACGCGCGTCGCCATGCCCAACCTCCGGTCGTGGTTATCCACATCCTCAGCATAAACGCCGGGCCGGAACAAGAACAAAAATAGAACCAGGCGGGAATCGATGACATCTCAGCGACTTGCGCGGAGGATTCCGTCAACAGCCCTCAGCCGGCGGCGCGGATCGCCTCCACGCGGTCCCACATCACCTCCGTCGCGTCGATCCCGGTGAAACGCTTGAGTTGTTGCGCGCCGGTGGGGGAGGTGACGTTGATCTCGGTCAGGTAGTCGCCGATCACGTCGATGCCGACGAACAAGAGGCCCCGCGCCTTCAGGTCCGGGCCGATGATGGCGCAGAGCTCCTTGTCCCGCGCGGTCAGCTCCACCGCCTCGGCCTTGCCGCCGACGCGCAGGTTGGAGCGCACCTGGCCGGCGGCGGGCACGCGGTTGATTGCGCCCACCGGCTCGCCGTCGACCAGCAGGATGCGCTTGTCGCCCTTGGAGACCGCCGGGATGAACTTCTGCACGATCATCGGCTCGCGGCCGATCATCTGGTGCAGCTCGATGATGGCGTCGAAGTTGGGATCGTCCGCCTTCAGCCGCGCCACGCCCGAGCCGCCGCCGCCGTAGAGCGGCTTCAGCACCACGTCGCCGTGGCGGGCGCGGAAGTCGGCGAGCGCATCGACGTCGGCGGTGATCATGGTCGGCGGCTGCACGCCGGGGAAGGTGGTGACGAAGAGCTTTTCCGGGGCGTTCCTCACCTCGGTGGGGTTGTTCACCACCAGGGTCTTCGGATGGATCTTGTCCAGAAAGTGGGTGGCGGTGATGTAGGCGAGGTCGAAGGGCGGGTCCTGGCGCATCAGCACCACGTCGACCTGGCCGAGATCGAGCATCTCATAGGCGCCGAAGTCGGCGTGGGCGCCCTTCACCGCCTGTACGGTCACCGGCCGGGCCTTGGCGAAGACGCGGCCGTCCTCCAGGCCGATGTGGTCGGGGCTGTAGACCCACAGGCGGTGGCCGCGCGCTTGCGCGCTCAGCATCATCAGGAAACTGGTGTCCGCC
>JADZBR010000082.1 GCA_020852035.1 Caulobacteraceae bacterium | reverse complement strand
CGTAGAGCTCCACGCCCATGAAGCGGTTCTTCTCCCACTTGCCGGCCTGGGTGGAGACGTCGGCGGCGGGGAGCTGGCGGGCGAGCGCGAACATCATGGCGATGGCGTGCTCGGCGGTGGTGATCGAGTTGCCGAACGGGGTGTTCATCACCACCACGCCGGCGGCGGTGGCGGCGGGGATGTCGATGTTGTCGACGCCGATGCCGGCGCGGCCGACCACCTTCAGGTTCCTGGCGGCGGCCAGCACGTCCTTGTCGGCCTTGGTGGCGGAGCGGACGGCGAGGCCGTCGTAGTCGCCGATGATCTGCAGCAGTTCGTCCTTGGAGAGGCCGGTCTTCACGTCGGCGTCGACGCCGCGCTGCTTGAAGATCTCGACGGCGGCGGGGGAGAGTTTGTCGGCGATGAGTACGCGGGTCATGTCAGGGTCCTTCTCCCCTCCCGTTGGCGGCGGGGAGGGGCCGGGGGTGGGGGTGTCAGCTCCGAGGTGGGGATTGGCCGCCTTGCGCCTCTCGATGAGAGTCACAGGCCTGCACCCCCACCCCAACCCCTCCCCGCAAGGGGGAGGGGCTTATGGGTTCAGGCGGTGGTGAGTTCCGAGGCGACGGTGGCGAAGGCCCAGTCGAGCCAGGGCGTCAGGGCGGCCAGGTCGTCGGCCTCGACGGTGGCGCCGCACCAGATGCGGAGGCCCGCCGGGGCGTCGCGGTAGCCGCCGATGTCGAGGCCGGCGCCTTCCTTCTCGACGAGGGCGGCGAGCTTCTTGGCGAAGTCGGCCTGGGCGTCGGCGGACAGGGCCGTGATGGTGGGGTCGACCACCTTCAGGCACACCGAGGTGTTGGAGCGGATCGCCCGGTCCTCGGCCAGGAAGCCGACCCACGGGGTCTTGGCGACCCAGGCTTCCAGCACGGCGAGGTTCTCGTTCGCCCGACGCTGCATCTCGGCGAGGCCGCCGATGCCGGAGGCCCACTTCAGGGCGTCGAGCGCGTCTTCCACGCAGAGCATCGAGGGCGTGTTGATGGTCGCGCCCTGGAAGATGTCCGCCGAGAGCTTGCCGCCCTTGGTCATGCGGAAGAGCTTGGGCATCGGCCAGGCGGGGGTATGGCTCTCCAGCCGCTCCACGGCGCGGGGCGAGAGGATCAGCACGCCGTGGGCCGCCTCACCGCCGAGCGCTTTCTGCCAGGAGAAGGTGACGACATCGAGCTTGGCCCAGTCGAGGTCCTGGGCGAAGGCGGCGCTGGTGGCGTCGCAGATGGTCAGGCCCTGTCGGTCGGCGGCGATGAAGTCGCCGTTCGGCACGCGGACGCCCGAGGTGGTGCCGTTCCAGGTGAAGACGAGATCGGCGGCGGGATCGACCTTGGCGAGGTCCGGAAGCTGGCCGTAGGGCGCGTCCAGCACCTCGGCGTCCAGCTTCAGCTGCTTGGTGACGTCGGTCACCCAGTCCTTGCCGAAGCTTTCAAAGGCCAGCAGCTGCACCTTGCGCGGGCCGAGCAGCGACCACAGCGCCATCTCCACCGCGCCGGTGTCGGAGCCGGGCACGATGCCGATCAGGTGGCTGTCCGGCACCTGCAGCACCTCGCGGGTGAGCTCGATGCACTGCTGCAGGCGCCCCTTGCCGAGCTTGGAGCGGTGCGAGCGGCCGAGGACCGCGGAGCTGAGATTTTCGGGTTTCCATCCGGGGCGCTTGGCGCACGGGCCGGAAGAGAATTCGGGTCGCGCCGGACGCATGGCCGGCTTCGGCGGTAGAGTAGTCACTGCGATGTCTCCCATCCTTGCAGATGGGCAGCGCCCCGTTGGGGGGGCGTGGCCCGCGGCGGCGATAGCGCTATTGCGGGGCCGAAGGCAAGCGGAAGTTCAGGCCGCGCTGTCGGCGCGCCGCTCCTGGACGCGACGGCGCCACGACGCCAGGGTGCCGATGAGGATCATCCCGAGCACGCCGATGGTGTTCACGTTGTTGACCACCACATAGAGCAGATCGTGCTCGCGCCCCGTGACCATATAGAAGGCGTGCAGGCTGAACTGCGCCGCCTGGAACAGCATGGCGCCCCCCAGCCACAGGCTGGCGAAGATCAGGGCGAGCGCCAGGAACCCGAAGGCGAGCAGCGCATCCAGCACCAGCATCGGCACGCTCTGCTGCGAGGTGGGCAGCAACAGCACGACCACGAAGGCCGACGCCGAGGTGAAGAGGTTCAGCAGTCCGCCCCAGCGTTCGGGCCAGTCGCCCTTCCACCACGCAAAAAGGGCCACCCCCAGAAGGGGCAGCCATCCGAAGAGACTGGCGTGGGATAGAATCTGCTGTGGAAGCATAGTGCGGCGCCTCTAACCCAATAGAGGCGCCGCACTAGTTAAATCATCGCAACGATACTGAAGGTCAGCCGACTTCACGCAGCGAGGTGGTCGAGCCGGTGTGAACGGCGGTCGGCTTGTCCTGGAAGCCGGTCATCTTGGCGCGGATGCCGATGCGCAGCTTCACGTCGTTCAGTTCGTTGTGGACCGCGACCATCGCGGTGCGGGCTTCGCCGAGGGCGGCGATGGCCTTCACCAGGTTGGCGGCCGCGTCGTCGCCGACCACGGTCGACAGATGCAGGTCCGACTTGGCCGTCAGCATGGCGCTGAGCAGTTCGGCGGCTTCGGTCATCGCCTGATCGACGGCGCCTTCAGTGGCGAACAGCTTGTTCGCGACCTTCTGGGCGACAAACACTTTTTCCATAATCCCCAAGCTCCGTTAACCAAATGGTAAGTTCAGTAAACAACCCGTTAGGAAGTTCAGTAAACGAAAGCTTAAGCTTGGTCGAGTCCTTTTCGCGTCAGGCGCGAATGCGACAAGTCGCCACGTGGAAGCGAAGCGTTAGGGACTCCCGCGCTACAGCTTCCAGTCGTGCAGAGCCGCAGATCCCATTCGGCCGCCCGGCCGCTGACGCGCAGCCACGTGACGTTCCACGCCAGGGTGGCCGGCGCCGCCCTCGCCACGACCGTCGCGGTGCTCGCGGCCGCCTGCCTGACCTTCATGTTCCAGCAGTGGGCGGTGGCCCGCGAGCAGTCGCACCGCTCGCACCAGGTGCTGGCCGAGATCACCGCGTCCAACGCCGCGCGGGCGCTGCAGCTGGGCCGGATGGAGGGCGCGCAGGCGGCGCTGACCTCCGCCGGCGCCGCCCCCAGGCTGGTCAGGGGCGAGATCCGCGACGCCGACGGCCGCCGGCTCGCAACCTATGATCGCCCCGGCTCGGCCGGCCATTCGGGCAAGGCCGAAGAGATCACCGCCGAAATGCAGAGCTTCGGCAAGTTCATCGGCAAGGTTTCGCTCGAGGTCGAGAAGCCTAAGCTTGGCGAAATGCTGCCGCAGTTCATCGCCCTGACCGCGGCGCTGTTCTTCGCCGGCATGGCGACCGCGCTGTTCCTCGCCCGCGGCATGGCCCACCGGGTGATCGCCCCGGTTCAGGCGCTTTCCGACGCCATGCGCGAGGTCGCCGAGAAGGGTGACTTCGAGCCGGTCAAGGTGAACGCCGCCGACAGCCTGTTCCGCAGCCTGACCGACAGCTTCAACCACCTCCTGGGCAAGCTCGACGCGCGCGACCGGGACCTGAAACGCACCATGAAGGAGCTGGTCGAGGCGCGCGACGCGGCCGACGCGGCCAATACGCTGAAGTCGCAGTTCCTGGCCAATATGAGCCACGAAATCCGCACGCCGCTGAACGGCGTGCTGGCGATGGCCGACGTCATGGCGATGAGCGACCTGCCGCCGCTGCAACGTGAGCGTTTGGGCGTCATTCGCCAATCAGGCGAGTTGCTGCTGGCGGTGCTTAACGATGTTCTGGACCTGTCGAAGATCGAGGCCGGCAAGCTGACCTTGCTGGAGGGCGATTTCGACTTGGAGCGGGTGGCCGCGTCCACCCGCGATACTTTCTCGCAGATGGCCAGGGACAAGGGCCTGACCTTCGACGTCGAGGTGGCCGCCGAGGCCGCCGGCTGGTGGCGCGGCGATGCGGACCGCATCCGCCAGATCCTCAACAACCTCACCTCCAACGCCATCAAGTTCACGCCGGACGGGGCGGTGCACGCCCGCTTCGACATCAACCCGGCCAGCGGCGCCTTGCGCCTGCAGGTGGCCGACACCGGCGTCGGCGTGGCCGAGGAGAAGCTGCCGACCCTGTTCGAGAAGTTCGTGCAGGCCGACAATTCCGCCACCCGCCGCTTCGGCGGCACCGGCCTCGGATTGGCGATCTGCCGCGAACTCGCCCAGATGATGGGCGGGGTGATCTCGGCCAAGAGCCTGGTCGATGTCGGCTCCACCTTCACGGTCGAGCTGCCTCTGGCCCGCGGCGACGCCCCGGCGATGGCGGCGGAGGCCAACGACACCGCGCCCGAGGGCGACGAGGCCAACATCAAGCTGCTGGCCGCCGAGGACAATCCGACCAACCAGCGGGTGCTGAAGGCGGTGATGGACTCCCTCGGCATCGACATCGACATCGTGCCGGACGGCAAGGCGGCGGTGGACGCCTGGCGGGCCGGCGCCTACGACCTGATCCTGATGGACATCCAGATGCCGGTGATGGACGGCATCGCCGCGGCCAAGGCGATCCGCGACGCCGAATGGGCCGAACAGCGCAAGGCCATCCCGATCATCGCGCTCACCGCCAACGCCCTGAGCCACCAGGTCGAGGAATACCTGGCCGCCGGCATGGACGGCCACGTTTCCAAGCCGATCGAGATCGCCAAGCTCTACGAGGCGATCAGCGACGCCCTGACCACTTCGGCGCGCGCCGCCTAAAGCGGGCTTTCCAAAGCTTCACCTTCCTGAACCGAACATAACGGCGCGCTCAGAACCAAGTCAGCCGCCGCGTGTTTCTATCGCCCTCAACGTCGCCAATCCCGGCGGCGGTGTTGCGAAAGGAACGCGACCATGAAGAAGACCCTGATTTCGATCGCGGCGGTTTCCACCCTCGCCGCCGCCGCCGCCATCCCGGCCGCCGCCTCGGCCCACCCCTACGGCGGCCACGGCGGCTGGCAGAACATCAACCAGCGCCAGGCCAACCTCGACCGCCGCATCGACCGTGGCGTGCGGAACGGGGCCCTGACCCGCCGTGAGGCCCAGAGCCTGCGCTATCAGTTCCGCCAGTTGGTGCGCCTGGAAGACCGCTATCGTCGCGG
The DNA here is from genome assembly GCA_020852035.1 of Caulobacteraceae bacterium. GTDB lineage: Bacteria > Pseudomonadota > Alphaproteobacteria > Caulobacterales > Caulobacteraceae > Phenylobacterium. Next base: position 3,828 of record JADZBR010000082.1, on the reverse strand, counting down.
CGGCCTCAACAACTGGGAGCGCGCGGACCTGAACCGCCGCTTCGACGCCCTGTCGGCGCGCATCCGCTACGAGCGCCACGACCGCCAGGATCGCCGCTACGGCTATGGCTATGGCCATCGCAACTAAGGCCGATCGGCCCTGACTTCGACGCCCCCGGAGCCCGGCTCCGGGGGCGTTTTGCGGTCCGCGAGCGCAGGCGGCGAGGGCGATGGATATATGCTCAGGCCGGCGTCAGCCTGAGCCGGCTCTCCGCCACCGTGACGGCGCGGCCGCGCAGCATCACGCGCGCGCCGCGCCGCTCGCAATCGAGGTCCGCGCCGCGTCCGGGATAGGCCTGGTGGAAACGCAGGGCCTCGCGCCCCAGCTTGTCGGCGAACAGCGGCGACAGAATGCAGTGCGCCGAGCCCGTGGCCGGGTCTTCCGGGATGCCGGAGCCGGGCGCGAAGAACCGGCTGACCACGTCGTAGGGCGAACCGGCGTCCGCCTGGGCGGCGACCACCACATTGCCGCGTCCCTGCGTGGCGGCGCTGGAGATCGGCTTCAGGGCGGCGATGTCCGGCGCCAGGGCGCGAACGGCGGCCTCGTTCTCCAGCACCGCGACCAGAAACTGCGCGCTCCAGACTTCCCGCGGCCGGACGCCCAGCGCCTCGACGAGGCCGGCGGGCGGCTCGATGCGCTCCGGGGGCATGGCCGGGAAGTCCATCTCGTAGGCATCGCCCGCGCGGGCCACGGTCAGCGGGCCGGACCGGGTGTCGAAGGTCACGGACCCGGCCGCCAGCGCAAGCTCGGTGAACAGCGCATGGCCCGACGCCAGGGTGGCATGGCCGCAGAGCGGCACTTCCAGCGCCGGCGTGAACCAGCGCAGGCCGAAGCGGGCCGCATCGCCGGTCTTCAAGAGGAAGGCGGTCTCGGCCTGGTTGTTCTCGGCCGCCAGCGCCTGCATCCAGCCGTCGGAGGGCCAGGCGTCCAGCGGCTCCAGCACGCAGGCCGGATTGCCCTTGAAGGGGCCGGAGGCGAAGGCGTCGATGGTCCATTGGCGCATGGCTAAGTCCCTCGGTGGCGTGGACGCCTCTTAGTCGACCACCCGCACTTCCGGCCAGCGGGCCATCACCGAGGCGATCGCCTTGTCCCATCCTTCGCCCCTGGCCCGATCGCGGCGCGGATTGGGCGCCAGCCGCATGGCGAAGAGGTCGTCCAGGCCGAACGGCGCCTCGATGGTCAGGGTATCGTCCGCCTCCAGCCGCGCCCCGACGGCGAAGCCGGGCGCCAGGAAGCGGGTCAGCGACTCGGCGGTCGAGGCCAGCGGCGGATAGGGCTCGTCGGTCTTGAAGTGGTCGGCGAACCACAGGTGCACGCGCGCCTGGTTGCGCACCTCGACCAGGGCGTCGAACGGCGGCGGATAGGCGGCGGCGGCCCGCTTGATGAAGACATCCTCGGCTTCGTAGGTCGTATCCGGGTCGAAATAGACGAGGTCGTAGTCGCGGATCCCGTAGTCCGGATCGCGGCCGGTCTGGTGGTTCCAGACCCGCTGGTATACGGCGCCGGAGACGATCAGCCAGTCGGGCAGGTCCAGGTCGCGGGCGATCCGCAGCACCGTCATCAGCGACGGCGCGGCGCGTAGAATGGTCTCCAGCCGCGCTTGCAGTTCGCTCATCGGTCCCTCATCGGCCAGGCGTGGTCGAGCGGCCCGTGGCCGGCGCCGAAGCCCGGCGCGCGGCGCAGCGCCTCCTGCACATAGGCCCAGCCGCCGGCGACCGCCTCGGCAAGGCCAAGGCCCTGCGCCAGGCCCGCCGCGCAGGCCGAGGCGAGCGTGCAGCCGGTGCCGTGGGTGTGGCGCGTCTCCAGCCGCTCGGCCTCGAAGGTCGTCTCGCCCTCTGGCGTCATCAGGATGTCGATCACCCGTTCGCCCGGCAGGTGGCCGCCCTTCATCAGCACCGCGCCGGCGCCGAGCTTCAGCAGCGCCTCGCCGGCCCGGCGGGCGTCGTCGGGCCCCTCCACCGCCCGTCCGGTGAGCGCGGCCGCCTCCGGCGCGTTCGGCGTCAGCAGGGCCGCGCGCGGGACCATCAGCTCACGCACCGCGGCCACCGCCTCGGCCGCCAGCAGCGCTGCGCCGCCCTTGGCGACCATCACCGGATCGACCACCGCCGGCGCGCCCGCACTCTCGAGGATGTCGGCCACCGCCCGCACCATGACGGCGTCGCCGAGCATGCCGGTCTTCAGCGCGTCGGCGCCGATATCGCCCAGCACCGCCTCGGCCTGGGCGCGCACCAGCTCCGGCGGCAGGCCGTGGACGCCATGCACGCCGAGGGTGTTCTGCACGGTGATGGCGGTGATCGCCGTGGCCGCATAGCCGCCGAGCGCGGTGACCGCCTTGATGTCGGCCTGCACGCCCGCGCCGCCGCCCGAATCGGAGCCGGCGATGATCAGCACCCGGCCCCGCACGGCGGCTAGGCCGCCGCCCGCAGGCGCTCCAGCACCAGGGGATGCAGGTCGAGGTTGGCGGCGCAGACCGTGCCGGTGTCGATCACCTCGTCGCCGCCGTCGGCGTTGGTGACTTTACCGCCAGCCTCAGTGACCAGAAGCATGCCGGCCGCCAGGTCCCAGGCGCCGAGGTCGCGCTCCCAGTAGCCGTCGAAGCGGCCGGCGGCGACGAAGGCCAGGTCCAGCGCCGCCGACCCGAAGCGGCGCACGCCCGCGACCCGCTGGCTGACCTGGTGCAGCTCCTTGAGGAACTTCGCGTGCTGGCCGTGACCGAGAAAGGGGATGCCGGTGGCCAGCACCGCCTCGTCCAGCCGCGTGCGGGCCGCGACCCGCAGGCGTCTGTCGTTGACGAAACAGCCCTTGCCCTTCTCGGCCCAGAACAGCTCGTTGGCGATCGGGTTGAAGGTCACCGCCGCGACCACCGCACCCTCGCGGCGGAGCGCGATGTTGACCGCGAAATGCGGGATGGCGTGCAGGAAGTTGGTGGTGCCGTCGAGCGGGTCGACGATCCAGGCGTGGGTCTTGTCGGTGCCCTCGATCAGCCCGCGCTCCTCACCCAGGAAGCTGTAGCCGGGGCGGGCCTTGGAGAGCTCCTCGAACAGCACCTGCTCGGCCTTCAGGTCGGCGGCGGAGACGAAATCGGCCGCGCCCTTCTTGGACACCTGCAGCTCGCCCAGCTCGCCGAAGTCGCGGACGAGCCCGCGCGCGGCCTTGCGGGCGGCGTCGGACATGACCTTCAGGAGGGCGGACTGGGTGGCCAAGGCTTAGGTCTTTCGAGAGAGGGCGCGGAACCTAGTGGCGGGGCAGGGTCAAGGCAAGGCTCGGGCGGCGAGCCCGTCGGCGATGGCGGCGTTCAGCGCCTGCACCGCGGCGGCGGGGCCATCGGGGTGCGCCCAGACGCCGGCCGACACGGCCAGGAAGTCGGCGCCCGCCGCCGCCAGCCCCGCGGCGTTCGCGGCGGCGATCCCGCCGATGGCGACGCAGGGGGTCTGCATGCTCTCCTGCCAGATCGACAGGATCTGCGGGTCGGCGCGGGTCGGCGCGTCCTTGGTGGCGGTGGGGAAGAAGGCGCCGAAGGCGACATAGTCCGCCCCGGCCTCGGCCGCCTCCATCGCCAGGTGGCGGCTGTCGTGACAGGTGACGCCGACCATGCGCCCCGCGCCGACCAAGCGGCGCGCCTCGGCGTAGGAGGCGTCGCCCTGGCCAACGTGGACGCCGTCGCAGCCGAGCCGGGCGGCGAGGTCCGGCCGGTCGTTGAGGATCACCGCCACGTCGCGGGCGTGGGCGATCGGCGTCAGCACGTCGACGGCCGCGGCGATCAGGTCGTCGGGCGCGTCCTTGAGCCG
>JADZBR010000081.1 GCA_020852035.1 Caulobacteraceae bacterium | reverse complement strand
GGTCGAGCAGGTCACCGGCCGCGTCCGCTGGCGCGAGAGCGTCGAGTGGCTGGCCGGGGAGGGCGGCGTCACCCGCTTCGCCGAGGCCGGGGCCGGCAAGGTGCTGGCCGGCATGGTCAAGCGCATCGCCCCGGACGCCGAGGCGGTGTCGCTGAACGCGCCCGCCGACCTCGAGGCCTTTGCGAAATCGCTCTGAGGCCGCAAACCTTCCGATCATTCCCGCGAAAGCGGGAACCCAGGCTTTTTTGGTTCGATCCGGAAAACGCCCGCGCCCTTCGATAAAGCACCTGGGTCCCCGCTTTCGCGGGGATGACCGGGGTGAGAGGAAGCTCCCATGTTCGACCTTACCGGCAAGACCGCCCTCGTCACCGGCGCCACCGGCGGCATCGGCGGCGACATCGCCCGCGCCCTGCATGCCCAGGGCGCGCACGTCGTGCTCTCCGGCACCCGTGAGGAGGCGCTCAAAAGTCTGGCCGGCGAGCTCGGCGAGCGGACCTCGGTGGTCGCCGCCAACCTCTCCGACCCCGCCGCCGTCGACGGCCTGATCGGCCAGGCGGAAGAGGCGGCCGGCGCCCCGCTGGACATCCTGGTCGCCAACGCCGGCGTCACCCGCGACGGCCTGCTCCTGCGGATGAAGGACGAGGACTGGGAGACGGTCATCAAGGTCAACCTGGAAGCCTATTTCCGCCTCAGCCGCGCGGCCCTGAAGGGCATGATGAAGCGCCGCGCCGGCCGCATCATCGCCATCACCTCGGTGGTCGGCGTCACCGGCAATCCTGGCCAGCCCAACGACGCCGCCTCCAAGGCCGGCATGATCGGCTTCTCCAAGGCCCTCGCCCAGGAGGTCGCCAGCCGCAATGTGACGGTGAACTGCGTCGCCCCCGGCTTCATCGAAAGCCCGATGACCGACGCCCTCAACGAGCAGCAGAAGGCGGGCATCCTCGGTACGATCCCCGCCGGCCGGCTGGGCTCGGGCGGCGACGTGGCGGCGGCCTGCGTCTACCTCGCCAGCGACGAGGGGGCCTACGTCACCGGCCAGACCCTGCACGTGAACGGCGGGATGGCGATGATCTAGGCGGTAAGTTTCCCCTCCACGTCATCCTAGGCCTTGTGCCTAGGATCCCTCGGCCCGCTTCACCGACCTCGACATCCTGGCTGGGCCGGGCAGCGGAGGCAGGGATCCTCGCCACAAGGGCGAGGATGACGAGTTTGAGAGTGGGGCGAGGCGGAACCACGCCGCGCTAGGCGCGCGAAAAGGAACATGCTACCCGGTGCGCCGACTCCCAGCCGTGGCCATGTCGGCGCGGCCGGGATTGCAGCCGCTCAGGGCCGTAAGGCGTTGAAGGCCAACACGATAGAGACACGAGGGACTTAACTGCATGTCCGACATTCTTGAACGCGTCCGTAAGATCGTCATCGAGCACCTCGACGCCGACCCGGAAAAGGTCACGGAAAAGGCCAGCTTCATCGACGACCTGGGCGCCGACAGCCTCGACAACGTCGAGCTGGTGATGGCCTTCGAGGAAGAATTCGACATCGAGATCCCGGACGACGCGGCCGAGCACATCCAGACGGTGGGCGACGCGGTGAAGTTCATCGGGGAGAAGGTGGGCGGCTAAGCCCCCATCGCTCGCGAGCCATAGGGCCGCCGCGTCGCGGATTCAGCTCCGCAGCCGCGGCGGTCTTTTCTTTTGCGCCGGCGAGGAGTTGATCAGGAAATGCGTCGCGTCGTCGTCACCGGACTAGGCCTTCTCACCCCCCTCGGCCAGGGCGTGCAGCTGAGCTGGGACGCCATCCTCGCCGGCAAGTCCGGCGCGGGCCGGATCTCCTCCTTCGACACCACCGACTACGCCTGCCAGATCGCCTGCGAAGTGCCGCGCATCGACGGCCGTGGCGGCGGCGGGGCCGACATCGCCGGCTCCTTCGACCCCGACAAGACGATGGCTCCCAAGGACCAGCGCCGGGTCGACGATTTCATCCTTTACGCGATGGCGGCCGCCGACGAGGCGGTGGCCGATAGCGGCTGGCGGCCGGAGGCCGAGGAAGACAAGTACCGCACCGGCGTCATCATCGGCTCCGGCATCGGCGGCCTCGGCACCATCGAGCGCAACTCCGTCGAGCTGCACGAGAAGGGCCCGCGCCGCATCAGCCCCTTCTTCATCCCCTCGGCGCTGATCAACCTCGCCTCCGGCCAGGTCTCGATCCGCTACGGCTTCAAGGGCCCGAACCACTCGGTGGTCACCGCCTGCGCCACCGGCGCCCACGCCATCGGCGACGCCTTCCGCATGATCCGCTACGGCGACGCCGACGTCATGCTGGCCGGTGGGGCGGAAGCCTCCATCGTGCCGGTCGGCGTGGCCGGCTTCATCGCCTGCCGGGCGATGTCGACCAACTTCAACGACAACCCGACTAAGGCCTCGCGCCCCTACGACAAGGATCGCGACGGCTTCGTGATGGGCGAGGGCGCCGGCATGCTGGTGCTCGAGGAGCTGGAGCACGCCAAGAAGCGCGGCGCGAAGATCTACGGCGAGGTGATCGGTTATGGCCTGGCCGGCGACGCCTACCACATCACCGCTCCCGCCGAGGATGGCGACGGCGGCTACCGCGCCATGCAGGGCGTCCTGCGCGACGCCGGCATCGACCCGTCGGACGTCGACTACGTCAACGCCCACGGCACCTCCACGCCACTCGGCGACGAGATCGAGCTCGGGGCGGTGCAGCGGCTGATGGGCCAGGCGGCCGGCAAGCTCACCATGTCGTCCACCAAGTCGGCTATCGGCCACCTCTTGGGCGCCGCCGGGGCGGTGGAGGGCGTCTTCAGCCTGCTCGCCATCCGCGACCAGGTCGCCCCGCCGACCATCAACCTGGAGAACCCCTCGGTCGAGACGCCCATCGACCTCGTGCCCAACCAGGCCAAGCCGATGAAGATCGACATCGCCATGTCCAACTCCTTCGGCTTCGGCGGCACCAACGCCTCGGTGGCGTTCAAAGCCTTCTCGTGAGCCGCCGGCCGGTGAGGAAGAGCGCCGGCCTTACGCCCGCCCGTCGTTGGGCGGTGATTGGCGCCAGCGCGCTCGCCACCCTCGCCCTCGTCTTCGTGCTGGCCGGCGCCTGGGCGCTCTGGAGCTATTCGGGTCCGGGACCCGCCGCCCGCGAGGGCAAGGCGACCACGGTGGTGCTGCGCAAGGGCGCGGGCCTGCAGGAGATCGCCTCCGCCCTCGACAAGGCCGGGGTCGTCGGCTCCCGCTCGCTGTTCCTGGCCGCCGCCCAGTTCACCGGCGCGGCGCGCGAGCTGAAAGCCGGGGAATACCGCTTCACCTCCCGCACCTCGCTCGGCAAGGTGCTGGACGACATTCGCAACGGCCGGGTGGTCATCCACCAGATCACCATCCCCGAAGGCGTCACCGCCCAGACGGTGGCCGACATCCTGGCCGCCTCGCCGGTGCTGACCGGCGTCGCGCCGGTGCCGCCGGAGGGTTCGGTGCTGCCGGAGACCTACCAGGTGCAACGCGGCGACGACCGCGCCGCCGTCCTGCAGCGGATGATGCAGGATCATGACGAGCTCCTCGCCCTGCTCTGGGCGCGCCGCCAGCCGGACCTGCCGATCCAGACCCCGGACGAGGCGGTGATCCTCGCCTCGGTGGTGGAGAAGGAGACCGGCGTCGCCTCGGAACGGCCGCGCGTGGCGGCGGTGTTCACCAACCGTCTGCGCCAGGGCATGCGGCTGGAGAGCGACCCGACGGTGATCTACGGCGTCAGCCGGGGCCGCCCGCTCGGCCGGGGGCTGCGCGCCTCGGAACTGGCGGCGATCTCGCCCTACAACACCTATCTGGTGGGCGGCCTGCCGCCGACGCCGATCGCCAATCCCGGCCGCGAATCGCTCGCCGCCGTGCTCGACCCGCCGAAGACCGACGAGCTGTTCTTCGTCGCCGACGGCTCCGGCGGCCACGTCTTCGCCAAGACCTTCGAAGAGCACCAGCAGAACGTCGCCCGCTGGCGCAAGGTCGAAGCCGCCCGCGCCGCCCAGGCCGCTGCGGGCAAAGCCGCCGCGAAGGCCCGCTGAAGATGGCGCTTTCCAGCATGACCGGCTTTGGCCGCGCGGAAGGCGCCCTCGGCGACTGGAGCTGGGCGGTGGAGGCCCGTTCGGTCAACGGCCGCAACCTGGAGGTCCGTTTCCGCGGCCCGCCGACGCTGGAGGGACTCGACCGCGCCGCCCGCGAGGCCGCCCAGGCGCGCTTCCAGCGCGGGCAGCTGAACCTCGGCCTGCAGGCTTCCAAGGCGGAGGCGGCGCGGGGCGTGCGGGTCAATACCGAGCAGCTGGAAGCCTACCTCGCGCTGGCCGCCCGCTACGTCGAGGCCGGCCAGGTCGCGCAGCCGACCCTCGAGGGCCTGCTGGCCCTGCGCGGGGTGCTGGACAACGGCGGCCCCGAGGAATCCCGCGAGGATCTGGAGCAGCTGCAGGCGGCCATCGTCGTCTCCCTGGCGACCGCGCTGGACGCGCTGAAGGCCAACCGCCTGCAGGAAGGCGCGGCGCTGACCGAGGTGCTGCGCGGGCTGATCGACCGCATCGAAGCCCTGGTCGGCCTGGCCGAGAGCGAGGCGGCGACCCAGCCGCTGTTCCTCAAGGAGAAGTTCACCCGCCGCCTGGAGGAACTGCTCGGCGACCGCAGCCTCCCGGAGGACCGCATCGTCCAGGAAGCCGCCATCCTCGCCCAGAAGGCCGACGTGCGCGAGGAGCTCGACCGCCTGAAGAGCCACGTCCAGGCCGCCCGCGCGCTGATCGCGGGGGAGGGGGCGAGCGGGCGCAAGCTCGACTTCCTGACCCAGGAATTCATGCGCGAGGCCAACACCCTGTGCTCCAAGTCCGGGACCAACGCCTTGACGGCGCTGGGCCTTGAGCTGAAGGCGGTGGTCGATCAGCTTCGCGAGCAGGTGCAGAATGTCGAGTGACCAGAGCCCCCGTCGCGGCCTCCTGCTGATCGTCGCCAGCCCCTCCGGCGCCGGCAAGACCTCGCTCTCGCGCCGCCTGGTGGCCGATCACGCCACCCTGGCGCTCTCCACCTCGGCCACCACCCGCGGCGCCCGGCCTGGCGAAGCGGACGGGCGCGAGTACCATTTCATCGACCGTGCGGCCTTCGACGCGATGATCGAGGCGGACGCCTTCCTTGAGTGGGCCGACGTTCACGACAACCGCTACGGCACGCCGCGCGCGCCGGTCGAGGACGCCCTGGCGGCCGGCCAGGACGTGCTCTTCGACATTGAATACCAGGGCGCCCGGCAGATCAGCGACCGGATGCCGGCCGACGTGGTGCGGGTCTATGTCCTGCCGCCGTCGATGGCCGACTTGTCGAGGCGCCTGCACGCCCGCGCGCAGGATGAGGAAGACGTGATCCAGCGCCGCCTAGAGCGCGCCTACGGCGAGATCGCCCTCTGGGAATACTACGACTACATCATCCTGAACGACGACTTCGATCGCGCCTACGCCGACCTGGCGCACATCTACCACGCCGAACGGCTGAAGCGGGGCCGCAACGCCTGGCTGGAGCCGTTCGTGGACGGGCTCCTCGCCGAGAAGCTGTAGCTCCAGATCCTCCCCCATGCAGCGCAGCGGAATGGGGGAGGGGGACCGCGAAGCGGTGGGGGGGCGAGGTTCTGCACTGAGGCTCAGCAAGGACGCGTCGGCGAGAATCTGCCGGCGCTCCTTCCAAGTCACGCCCCCTCCACCGCTTCGCGGTCCC
>JADZBR010000080.1 GCA_020852035.1 Caulobacteraceae bacterium | reverse complement strand
GGAAGCGACCTCTGGCCCCGTCGGCGAGGATGGCTATCCGGTTCCCCTCTGGGACAAGCTGACCGGCAAGATCGACAGGAACGTCGCGGAGTATATGCGCGAGAACGGCTACGACCTGGTGGACTACACCCGCCGCAACTGGTCGACCCTCGGGCCCAAGCTCGATGGCAAGCTGGTGTTCATCGCCGGCGAGATGGACAACTTCTACCTCAACCTCGGCGTCTACGGCTTCGAGGACATGGTCAGGGAAGTGGCCCCCGCGGACTACGGGATCCGCTTTGAATATGGCCGCCCGAAGAAGGGCCACAGCCACCACCACGTCGACTTCTCCGAGATGATCCGGGAGATGGGCGAGCACGTGAAGGCCACGACGCCGGCGGGCGAGAACACCGCCGCCTGGAACTATTGAGGGGTCCCGCGATGAAAAAGCATCTGACCACCGCCTGGCTGGTCGCCACTACGGCCGCCGTCGCCTTCCTGGGCTACAATCAGGCGGTCTCGCAGCAGCGCGAGATGACCCTGGAGAAGCTCACCGTCCAGCGCCTCGACGTGGTCGAGAAGGACGGCACGCCGCGCTTCATCGTCTCCAACAGCGCCACCCAGCCGGGCCTGATCTGGGGCAACAAGGAGTTCAAGCACCACTCCCGCGAGGGCGGCGGCATTCTCTTCTTCAACCGCCAGGGCGACGAGGTCGGCGGCATGCACTTCGACGGCGGGCCGACGGCGGACGGCTGGCGCGCCTCCGGCGGCATCATGTTCGACCAGTACAAGCAGGATCAGACCGTCGGCCTGACCTATCAGGACCAGAGCGGCAAGCGGCAGGCCGGCCTGCGCGTCTGGGACCGCCCGAACTGGAACATGGGCGAACTTTTGCCGCTCAGCGACAAGGCCGCCCGCGCCGCCACCGAGGCCGAGAAGCAGGCCATCCGCGCCGAGATGATGGCGTTCGTCCGCGGCAAGGGCGAGACGGGCGGCGAGCGCCTGTTCGCCGGCAAGGTGCTGGAGGACTCCGTCGTCCGCCTGAACGACAAGCAGGGCCGCCCGCGGCTGGTGATGAAGGTCGACGGCGAGGGCCAGCCGAGCATCGAGTTCCTTGACGCCGAGGGCAGAGTGACCCGGCGGGTCACGGAACTGGCGGGGTGACGGCCCGGATTCCCAGCGCGAGCCGGGGGAGGATTTAAGCACCCATCCGCCCGTTCGCCGAACATCTCGCCGCCAAACACCGCACTCAGGGGTTGAATTTGCGCTGCTTCAATAGGTCGCGGCGGAATCTTCCTTGACCACCCCGCAACAGCGGGCGGAAGCTTCGCGGATGGAAAGGCGGGAGCGGGCGGTCTGGATGGCGCGGGAGGTGCTCCCGCACGAACCCGACGTGCGCCGTTGGCTCTCCAAGCGCGTGCGCGGCCTTACGGGCATTGAGCTGGAGGACGCGGTCCAGGAGTCCTACGCCCGGCTCTGCACCGTCGATCCCAGCCGCATCGTCGACGCCCGCGCCTACTTCTTCGTCACCGCCCGGCATGTGGTCGGCGAGGTGCTGCGCCGTTCGCGGATCGTCTCCATCGAGACAGTGGCGGATATCGAAACCCTGAACATCGTGGACGGCGGAGCCAATCCCGAGCGTTCGCTTTCCGGGCGGGAAGAGATCGAGCGGTTGCGGCGTGCATTGGAGAAACTGCCGCCCAAGTGTCGTCGCGCCTTCGAATTGCGCAAGTTCGAGGAGCTCTCGCAAAAGCAGATCGCGCAGCGCATGGGCGTTGCCGAAAGCACCGTCGAGAAGCACCTTTCGAAAGCGCTCAGGCTGGTCATGGACGAGATGCGGCGCGGTGAAGAGGCCCCTATGGCCAGCGTGGTGAGTTTGCATGGCAGGCGCCAGAAGGAGCAATGAGGTCGACCAGGCCGCCGCCCAGTGGGCGATGCGCCTCGACCGCGGCTCCCTGACCGATCAGGAACAGGCCGAACTGGACGCCTGGCTCGCGGCCGACACCCGCCACGTGGGCGCGCTCGCCCGCGCCGAGGCGATCTGGACCGACCTCGATCGCGTGGTGGCCCTCGACCGCACCGCCGCGCGGGCCAGGCCGGCGCGGCGCATGGCCTGGCGCGGCTGGCGGCTGGCGGCCAGCCTGGTGGTGTCGCTGAGCGTCGCCGGCATGGGCGCGGCCTTCGCCTACGAGCGGCTGGACGGCCGGGTGGCCACCGAGGTCGGCGAGGTGCGCCACATCGCGCTCGACGACGGCTCGACCATGATCCTCGACACCGACAGCGTCGCCCAGGTGCGCTACCGAAACGGCAAGCGGGAAGTCGTCCTGCGCCGCGGCGGAGCGGCTTTCCAGGTCGTCGCGGGCGACCCGCGCCCCTTCCAGGTGGCCGCACGCGATCTCGACGTCGCGGGCCGGGAGGGCAGTTTCGCCGTCGGCCTGCGCCAGGGGGCGGTGGCGGTCGATGTCACCCAGGGCTCGGTGAAGGTGGCTCGCGACGGCCGCGAAACCTGCACGCTCGCCAAGGGCATGCGCCTGGCGGCGGCGCCGGAAGCGCCCTTGGAGCCCGTCGCCGTCGATCCGGCGGAAACCGAGCGCCGCCTGGCCTGGCGCAGGGGCATGCTGATGTTCGACGGCGAGCGGCTGGGCGCGGCGGTGGCCGAGCTCAACCGGTATTCCAGGACGCCGGTGGTCATCGAGGATCCAGCCCTGGCCGACCGGGCTTTCGTGGGCGCCTTCCGCGTCGGCGACACCCGCAGTTTCGCCCGCGCGGCGGCTAGCGCCTTCGACGCCCGCGTCGAACAGACGGATGGCGAAATCCGGCTCAGCGCCGGCTGATCTCGCCCCTTCCGCCCGGAGATGGCGGAAAGTGACAGTTCCTTCATCGAACCTAGCGCGGGTCTTTCAGGCCCGCTTACGGGGCGAGGACAAACAAACATGAACCTGGGGATCCAGCGGCCGGCGCGCCGCACCTTCTGGCTGGCGGGCGCGGCGATGGCCGCGGCGCTCTCGGCCAGCCCGGCGCTGGCCCAGGCGGCCCGCGCCTACGACATTCCGGCGCAGTCGGCTTCCGAGGGCATCCGCACCCTGGCCCGCGATTCCGGGCTGCAGGTGATCGCGCCTTCCGAGGACGTCGCCGGCGTGCGCACCAAGGCGGTGCGCGGCGAATACGAGCCGACGGACGCCCTGCGCGCCATGCTGGCCGGCACGGGCCTGGAGGTTGTCGAAACCGGCCCCGGCGTGGTCACCGTCCGCCGCACGACCGGCGCCGTCGCGGCGGCCAGCGACACCGAAGTGACCGAGGTGCTGGTCACCGGCTCGCGCATCCCTCGCGCCGGCTACGACACCCTGGAGGCGGCCACGGTGGTCGGCGAGCAGCAGATCGAGCGGCGCGCCTACACCAATGTGCTGCAGGCCCTGCAGGACACCCCCGGCTTCGGCGCGCCCGGCAACAGCGCCCTGCAGCCGACGCAGGGCAACATGTCGGTGGCCCAGAGCTTCGCCAACTTCTTCGGCCTCGGCTCGCAGCGCACCCTGACCCTGGTCAACGGCCGCCGCTACGTCTCCTCCAACAGCGTCACCGGCTCCGGCGGCCTCGGCACGCCGGGCTCGCAGGTCGACCTCAACCTGATCCCCACCGGCCTGATCTCGCGCGTCGAGACCGTCGCCATCGGCGGCGCCCCGACCTACGGTTCCGACGCCATCGCCGGCACGGTCAACATCATCCTGAAGGACGACTTCGAGGGCGTGCAGGCCCGCGCCCAGTACGGCGTCAGCGACCGGAACGACGCCGAAAGCCAAACCTACGGCGTGCTGATGGGCGGCAATTTCGCCGACGGCCGCGGCAACGCCACCCTCAGCGCCGAATACAGCAAGCAGAACGGCATGCTGCTCAGCGAGCGGATGCCGTTCTACCAACTCCTGGCCTCCGGCAACACCGACCGCACCGACGGCATCCCGGCGCAGACCGTCATCGAGGACTTCACCTACGCCCCCGCGACCGAGGGCGGCCTGCCTTACAAGGCGGCCTTCCCGATGCCGGGCCAGTACATCGTCTCCAACGGCCAGCCGCTGCAGTTCGGGCCGAACGGCGACCTCGTGCCCTTCAACCTCGGCACGATCGTGCAGGCGGCCAGCGGCATTCCCATCGCCACCTCCGGCGGCGACGGCCTGAAGCCGGCCGACCACTTCAGCCTGCTGTCGCCGACCGAGCGCTACCTGCTGAACGCCAACGCCCGCTATGAGCTGTCGGATCAGGTGACCGCCTTCGTCGAGGCGGCCTACGCCAACACCCGCGGCGAGAAGCTGAGCGATCTCTACCAGTTCGCCGCGCCGGCCATCCTCGGCGGCCCGTCGATCACCCTGTCGGTGAACAACCCGTTCCTCTCCGACCAGGCGCGCGGCATCCTGGCGGCCAACGGCGTCACCGGCAATTTCCAGCTGAACCGCAATCTCAACGACATCGCCGACCGCGAGCCGGCCACCACCGAACTCGACGTCTATCGGATCGTCTTCGGCTTCGAGGGCGCGTTCGAAGGTTTCGGCGGCGAGACCTACAGCTGGGACATCGCCTACAACTACGGCCGCTCGAAGAACATCTCCGGCTTCAACCTGATCGACCGCACGCGCTTCCTGCGGGCCATCGACGCGGTGCGCAACCCGGCCGGCGAGATCGTCTGCGGCGTCAACGCCAACGCCTCGGCGGCGGACGACGACGCCCGCTGCGTGGCGCTGAACATCTTTGGCGAAGGCGCCTCCAGCCAGGAGGCCGTCGACTATGTGGTCGACCGCGGCCAGGGGACAAGCATCAACAGCCTGGAGCAGGTGACCGCCAACCTCACCGGCCGCCTGCCCTTCGGCATCGCCGACAACATAGCCTTCGCCATCGGCGCCGAGCGCCGCCAGGAAAAGGGCTCGTTCGATCCCGACCTGGTGCTGGAGACCGGCATCACCCTGCTGGGCCCGGGGGTCAACGCCTTCGCCGGCATCGAGGGCCAGTTCACCACCACCGAAGCCTACGCCGAGACCATCGTGCCGCTGGTCAATGACGAGATGGCCTTCCCGATCGTCAAGGCGGCCGAGTTCCAGGGCGCCATCCGCTACGTCGATCACTCGATCACCGGCGGCGACGTCACCTGGTCGGCCGGCGGCCGCGTCGAGCCGCGGCTCGGCGGCTGGGGCGAGGGCCTGGTGCTGCGCGGCGTCTACACCCGCGCGATCCGCTCGCCGGCGATCACCGAACTCTTCCTGGGCAGCGTCGGCATCGCCGGCAACACCCAGGACGTCTGCGCCGCCAACCGCTACAACATCGGGCCGAACCCGGCGGTGCGCGCGGCCAACTGCGCGGCGGCCCTGCAGGCGGTCGGCGGCCCCGCGCCGCAGAGTTTCAACCCGACCACCATCTCGGTCTCGGCCTTCGGCTTCCGCTCGGGCAATCCGCAGTTGGAGAACGAGCAGGCCAAGTCCTGGTCGGTGGGCTTCGTCTATGTGCCGGCCCTGCTGCCGGGCTTCCGCGCGGCGATCGACTATTCCAACATCCGCCTGACCGACGCGATCTCCAACCTGACGCTGCCGCAGCTGCAGTCGGCCTGCTACGACAGCCCGAACTTCCCGAACGAGTCGGCCTGTTCGGCCTTTACCCGCTACGACGCCGCCGGCGTCGCCGCGCGGCCGCCGGGCAGCGCCAACCGCATCGCGGGCGACATCGCCGACGGCTATCAGACCGGCTTCTTCAACACCGCCTCGCGCAAGTTCGAAGGGGTGATCGGCGACTTTGAATACACCTTCGACCTGGGCGACATGCAGGCCGCCTGGGAGGGTGCAGGCGCGATGCGCTTCGGCCTGAAGGCGCTCTACATCATGCGCGACGACCGCGTGGCCCTGCCCGGCTCGCCGACGGTGAAGGCCGCCGGCACGGTCGGCACGCCGCGCTGGCAGGTGCAGGGCGGCGTCGGCTGGCAGTGGAACAGGCTGACCACCGACGCGCAGGTGGTGTGGACCAGTTCGTCGGTCTCCGACCGGCTGGCGACCGTCGAGGACCTGCCGTCGGAGCTGATCAACTTCCCCGACTACACGCGGGTGGACCTCAGCATCGGCTATGAGATCCTGGACAACCTCACCGCCCAGGTCTCGATCCGCAACCTCTTCGACAAGGGCCTGCCCTACGGCGCCGAAGTGACGCGCACCTTCAGCCCGTACGATCCGATCGGCCGGAGCTATACCTTCCGGCTGTCGGCCAGCTTCTAACCCCTCGACGGCGGCGGGCCTGGCGCCCGCCGCCGTTTTCGTTCTGGAGTATCCCCATGCGTTGCCTGACCGGCGCCCTCGCCGCGGCCCTGCTGTTCGCGGCCGGAACGGCCCACGCGGAGGTCAGGCGCTACTCGATCGAGCAACTGCTCAAGGTGGACGGGTTCGGCGGGCTGTCCTTCTCGCCCGACAATTCCAAGATCGCCGTCTCCAGCAAGCGGACCGGCATCTCCAACATCTACGTCATGCCGACGGCCGGCGGCCCGCTGGAGCCGCTGACAAGCTCCACCAAGGAGACCATCGGCCTGATCGGCTACTTCCCGCGCGACGAGCGGTTGCTCTATTCCTCCGACCAGGGTGGCAACGAGCTGGCCCATATCTACGCGCGCGAGACGGACGGCCAGGTGCGCGACACCACGCCCTGCGCCCGGTGCGTCGCCCGCTTCGTCGACTGGGCGCAGGACGGCCAGTCCTTCTTCGTGATGACCAATGAGCGCAATCCGCGCTACTTCGACCTCTACGAGGTCTCGGCGAAGGACTACGCGCGCCGGCTGATCTTCACCAACGATCTGGCCTACCAGGTCCGCGCCGTCAGCCCGGACCGCCGCTACGTGGCGCTCAGCCGGATCGTCGACAACGCCTCGACCCCGACCTACGTCTTCGACACCCGGGAACAGAAGGTCCGGCAGATCACGCCGGACAGGCCGGGCATCTCGTCGATGCCCCACGCCTTCGCCCCCGAGGGCGCGGTGCTCTTCTACACCACCGACGAGGGCCGCGAGTTCAAGGCCCTGGTGCGGGAGGACCTGGCCACCGGCGAGCGCCGGATCGTACTCGCGCCCGAGTGGGATGTGCAGGCCGCCGGCTTCACCCGGGACGGGCGCTATCTGCTGGCCAGCGTCAACGAGGACGCCAGGTCCAAGCCCTACGTGTTCGACGCCAGGACCCTTGAGCCCGTCGACGTCGGCGACCTGGCGGCGAAGGGAAACGCCGGAGTGATCTTCGCCGATGATGCGCCGCTGGCGCTGGTGGTCCGCTCGGACGGCTCGACGCCGGGCGACATCTACCTGCGCGACCTGAGGACCAAGGCCGACAAGCGCCTGCTCACCCCCATGCCGGCGGATGTCGACCAGGCCGACCTGGTGGCGGGCGAGGTGGTGCGGTTCGCCTCCTATGACGGGGTGAAGGCGCCGGGCATCCTCTATGTGCCGAAGGACGCGAAGACGGGCGACAGGCGCCCCGCGGTGATCCACGTCCACGGCGGCCCGGGCGACGAGAGCCGCATCGGCTACCGCCCGCAGGTCCAGTATCTGGTGAACCACGGCTATGTGGTGTTCGAGATCAACAACCGCGGCTCGTCCGGCTCGGGCAAGACTTTCTACCACATGGACGACCGCCGGCACGGCGACGCCGACCTCGACGACGTGGTCGCGGCCAAGAAGATGCTCGTCGAGACCGGCTTCGTGGACGGCGACAAGATCGCCATCTCCGGCCAGAGCTACGGCGGCTACATGGTGCTGGCCGCCCTCACCTTCCGGCCCGAAGCCTTCGCCGCCGGGATCGACCTCTACGGCGTCTCCAACTGGCCGCGCCTCCTGAAGGCCACGCCGCCCTGGTGGGAAGACTTGCGCCGGCTGCTGTTCACCGAGATGGGCGACCCGGAAAAGGACGCGGCCTACCTGGAGCGCATCTCGCCCTTCTATCACGCCGACCAGATCAAGCGCCCGCTGCTGGTGCTGCAAGGCGCCAACGACCCCCGCGTGCTGCCGCAGGAGTCGGAGGACATCGTCGCCAAGGTGAGGGCCAACGGCGTGCCGGTGGAGTATGTGGTGTTCCCCGACGAAGGCCACGGCTTCCGCAAGAGCGCCAACCAGGCGGTGGCCTACAGGGCGATGAAGGATTTTCTCGACGAGCACCTGGGCCTGACGGCCGAGACGGCCGAGATCGAAGACCCGATGGCGCTGGGCCGCTGATGCTTTCCCGCCGCCAGTTCGTCGCCACCGCCGCCGCCCTCGCCGCCGCGCCACGCGCCTGGGCGCAGGGCTCGGAGACCGCCCGCCTCAACGCCTTCTTCGAGGAAATCTACGACCGCCGCATCGCCCGCTCGCCGGGCATGCAGTCGGGCCTCGGCCTGAAGATGCGCCAGGGCGAGTGGGACGACGTCTCGCAAGCACGGCGGCTGGAGGAAGCGGAGCTTCTGCGCGGCGATCTCGAACGGCTCAAAGGCTTCGACTTCGACGCCCTCGAACCCGAGGCCAGGCTCAGCTACCGCCTGTTCGAGGCCGATGGGCGCGAAAGCCTCGACATGCTCCGCTGGCGCGACCACCGCTACCCGGTGTGCCAGATGCGCGGGCCGCAGCGGAGCATCCCGCAGACCCTGATCAACAACCACCCAATCTCCGACGCGGCGGACGCCGCCGCCTACATCCAGCGCCTGAACGGCGTGAAGCCCTACCTGGAGCAGGTCGTGGTCGGCCTGCGCCGCCAGGAAGCCAAGGGGATCAAGCCGCCGCGCTTCTCCTACCCGCTGGTCATCGGCAACTGCCAGGCGCTGATCACCGGCGCGCCGTTCGGCGAAGGGCCGGACTGCGCCATGCTGGCCGACTTCAAGACCAAGGTCGCCAAGGCCGGTCTCGCCGACCAGGGCGAATGGGTGCGCCGCGCCGAGACCGCCCTGCGCCAAGGCTTCAAGCCGGGCTTCGAGCACCTGATCGCCTACCTGCGCGAGGCCGAGGCCACCGCCACCGATGACGCGGGCGTCTGGAAGCTGCCGGACGGCGACGCCTACTACCGCGCCATGCTGAAGTCGGAGACCACCCTCGACGGCTCGCCGGACGAGGTCCACGCCATCGGCCTTCGGGAAGTCGCCCGCATCCACGGCGAGATGACGGCGCTCAAGGACAAGACCGGCTTCAAGGGCGACCTTGCGGCCTTCTTCGAGTTCCTGAAGACCGACGAGCGCTTCTACTACCCCAACACCGACCAGGGCCGCGCCGACTACCTGGCCGCCTGCGAGGCCGTGCTGAGCGAGATCAACGGCCGGCTCGGCGAGATCATGAACCGCCGGCCCAAGGCCACGATGGTGGTCAAGCGGGTCGAGGCCTGGCTGGAGAAATCGGCCGCCACCGCCGGCTATTTCCCGCCCTCGGCGGACGGGACCCGGCCGGGGATCGTCTACATCAACCTGCGCGACATGCGGAACCTCGGGAAGTACGAGATCAGCGCCCTGCTCTACCACGAGGGCGTGCCGGGCCATCATCTCGAGAACGCGATTTCGCAAGAGCTCACCGGCCTGCCGCGCTTCCGCACCTTCGGCGGCTACACTGCCTATTCGGAGGGCTGGGGCCTCTACGCCGAGCAGCTGCCCAAGGACATCGGCCTCTACCAGGACCCCTACCAGGATTTCGGCCGCCTCTCCTCGGAGCTGATGCGCGCCGGCCGCCTGGTCGCCGACACGGGACTGCACGCCAAGCGCTGGACCCGCGAGCAGACCATCGACTGGCTGGATGCGAACACCCCGGTCACCCACGCCGACAACATCACCGCGACCCAGCGCTACGCGGTCACGCCCGGGCAGGCCTGCGCCTATGCGCTCGGCCGCATGACCATGCTGCGCCTGCGGGCCAAGGCGCAGAGCGAACTCGGCGCCCGCTTCGACCTGCGCGACTTCCACGACGCCGTCCTGGGACACGGGCCCGTGCCCATGCCTATCCTCGACGAGAACATCACCGCCTGGATCGCGGAGCAGGCGCGTGCGTAGAGGCCAGCAATCCTTCCCCCGGTACGGGGGAAGTGGCCTGAGACCCGAAAGGGCGAAGGTCGATGGGGGAGGTGGTTTGCAGTTCGCATCCTTCCCCCATCGACCCTCCAGCTTCGCTGTCGGGCCACTTCCCCCATCCTGGGGGAAGGATCACACCGCCTGGACCGCTTGGGAAACTCCACCATGCAGCTGACCCGCCGCGCTTTCGCCGCCTCGGCCCTCGCCCTGGCCGCGCCCCTGCCCGCCTTCGCGCAAGGCAGCGAGACCGAGCGCCTCAACGCCTTCTTCGAGGAAGTCTACCAGCGCAACCTGAAGCGCAGCCCGATCGCCCAGTCCCGCCGCGGCCTGAAGACCGACAACGACAAGTGGGACGACATCGGCTAAGCCCGCCAGCAGGAAAGCCTGCGGCTGACCAGGGGCGACCTTGCGCGCCTCAAGACCTTCGATGTCGCCAAACTCGATCCGCAGGCCAGGCTCAGCTACCGGCTCTTCGAGCGCAACGCGACCACCGCCATC
>JADZBR010000079.1 GCA_020852035.1 Caulobacteraceae bacterium | reverse complement strand
GTGGAGGTGTGGGAATCGCCGCAGACGATGGTCATGCCCGGCTGGGTGCGGCCCTGCTCGGGGCCGACCACGTGGACGATGCCGTTGCGGATATCGCCCATCGGGAAGAACTCGATGCCGTTGTCGGCGACGTTGCGGGCCAGCGTCTGCAGCTGCAGTCGCGCCTCGGCGTCTTCCACGGCGTCGACGCCTTTGCCTTGGCCTTCCGTCGGGATGTTGTGGTCGGCGACGGCGAGGGTGCGGTCCGGCCGGCGCACCTTGCGCCCGTTGGCGCGCAGACCCGCGAACGCCTGCGGGGTGGTCACCTCGTGGATCAGGTGCAGGTCGATGTAGAGGATCGCCTCGCCGTCCTGCTCGGCGACGACGTGCGCGTCCCAGATCTTGTCGTAGAGGGTCTTGCCGGACATGGGCGGCATGTAGGTCCGCAAGGTCGCCAAAGTCCAGAGAGGCGCGAGGCGATGGTTCAGGAGGGCGGCTGCCTGTGCGGCGCGGTGCGGTTCGCCTGCGAAGGCGAGCCGATCAATGTGCGGGTCTGCCATTGCCGGCTCTGCCAGAAGGCGTTCGGGGCGCCGTTCAACGCCCGCGCCCTCTTCGCGCAGGACCGGGTGACCTTCTCCGGGCCGGTCGGTCGCCATCCCTCCTCGCCCGCCATAGACCGCCTGTTCTGCCGGACGTGCGGTTCGCGGCTGGCGTCCTGGCGTTCGAACGGCAGCGCGGTGGGCGTGGCCCTGGCGCTGTTCGACGACCGCGACGCCTTGGCGCCAACGGAGCACATCTGGGTCAGCGAGAAGCTGGACTGGCTGGTCCTGGCCGACGGCTTGCCGCAGCACCCTGAGGCCGCGCCGGCCTGAGCCGCCCGAGCTTACGGTTTTCTCACGTGCCGAACGGCGCCGCGCGCCGTCCTATCGGCGCGGGAGGCTCAAACCATGAAGACATCGATCGTTTCCGCCTTCGCGGCGCTGGCCGCCGGCGCGGCCCAGGCCCAGGCGCCCGCGCCGCCGGCCGGCTGCCAGGCGCCGGAACACCGGCAGTTCGATTTCTGGGTCGGCCGCTGGGACGTCTACCCCACCGGCAAGGACGCCAAGGTCGCCGAGAGCCGGATCGAGACCCTCTATCTGGGCTGCGCCATCCGCGAGAACTGGATGCCGGCCAAGTCGACGCCCGGCGGCAGTTACAGCGCCTATCTGCCGGCCGACAAAGGGTGGCGGCAGGTCTGGCTCGACGCCTCGGGCTCGTGGGTGGAGTTCAAGGGCGGCTGGACCGGCGAGGCGATGGTCCTGACCGGCCGCTGGCCGCAGCCGGGCAAGCCGGACCAGCTGACGCGGATGACCTACACCAGGGCGACGGACGGTTCGGTGCGTCAGTTCGGCGAGAGCTCGGACGACGAGGGCAAGACCTGGCAGGCCAGCTTCGACTTCACCTACCGGCCGGCGAGGAGCGAGGCGAACTAGCGCCGCGCTGGCGCGGGCGGGTCGAACGTGGGAGGCTCGGCGCGATGGTGAAGATCAGGATCAGGCGCCACAGCTTGCCGGTGCGGATCGCCCACTGGGTCAACGCCGCCGCCTTCGTGCTGCTGCTCGCCAGCGGCCTGCAGATCTTCAACGCCCACCCGGCGCTCTACTGGGGCCAGAAGTCCGATTTCGACCGGCCCTGGGTCGCCATGACGCCCTCAGGGTCAGCGGACGGCCGGCTGATCGGGGTCACCGAGGTCGCCGGTCGGCGGTTCGACACGACCAACCTGCTGGGCGTCTCGGACGGCCAGGCTCGCGGCTTCCCCGCCTGGGCGACGCTGCCGAGCTATCGCTCGCTGGCCGAAGGCCGGCGCTGGCACTTCGCCATGGCCTGGCTGTTCGCGATCAACGGCGCGCTCTACCTTCTCTGGACCTTCCTCTCCGGGCATCTTTTCCGCGACCTGTGGCCGACGCGCGAGCAGAGCCGGCCGCGCCACATCTTCAAGGACATCCTGGACCATGCGCGCCTCAGGTTCCCCAAGGGCGAGGAAGCGCGACGCTACAACGTGATCCAGAAATGGGCCTATCTGGCGGTGATCCTGGTTCTGCTGCCGCTGATGGTGCTGACGGGGCTTTGCATGTCGCCGGGATTCAACGCCGTCGCGCCCTGGCTGGTCGAGGCGTTCGGCGGTCGCCAGTCGGCGCGCACGATCCACTTCCTTTCGGCGAGCGGCCTGGTGCTGTTCTTCCTGGTCCACCTGTCCCTGGTGGCGCTGTCGGGCCTCTGGAACAACCTGCGCTCGATGGTCACCGGCCGCTACGCGATCGAGGTGGGCGAATGAGCGGCCTCGACCGCCGCGGCCTCATCGCCGGCGCGGGCGCGGCGCTCGGCGGGCTGTGGCTGGCCGGCTGCGACCGACTGAACCGCTCGCCGACCGCGCAGGCGCTGATCGGGCGCGGCGAGGCGCTGACCTACAAGGCCCAGCGCGCGCTGCTGGGCGGCGGACAGCTGGCCAAGGAGTTCGCGCCCAAGGATGTCTCGCCGGCCTTCAAGGCCAACGGCACCATGCGGCCGCGCACGCCGGAGTACGAGGCGCTGCTCGCCAGCCAGTTCGCCGACTGGCGGCTGGTGGTGGACGGGCTGGTGAAGACGCCGCTGTCGCTGAGCCTGGCGGACCTCCACGCCGAGCCGGCCCGTAGCCAGATCACCCGCCACGACTGCGTCGAGGGCTGGAGCTGCATCGGCCAGTGGCGCGGCGCGCGGCTCGGCCCGCTGCTGGAGAAGGCCGGGCTGGCCGACAGCGCCCGCTACATCGTCTTCCACTGCGCCGACCGGCTGGGGGGCGAGGGGCCGCGCGGGCTCTACTACGAGAGCCTCGACTTGGCTGACGCCTTCCACCCGCAGACCCTCCTCGCCTACGAGATGAACGGCGCGCCGCTGAGCGTGCCGCACGGGGCGCCGCTGCGCCTGCGGGTCGAACGCCAGCTCGGCTACAAGCACGCCAAGTACGTGATGCGGATCGAGGCGGTGGAGAGCTTCGCCCACATCGCCGGCGGCAAGGGCGGCTTCTGGGAGGACCGCGGCTACGAGTGGTACGCCGGAATCTGACCCGCCAGGCGCTTGCCTTTCGCCGCCGGGCGCCTCACCCCGCGCCGATGACTCCCGACCCCGAGCTCACCCCCCGCGCCGCCGCCCTGGAGGTGCTGGCCGCCGCCCTCGCCCGGCGCGCCGGGCTCGAGGAGGCGCTGGCCGGTCGGGCCATGACCGCGCTCGCCCCCCGCGACCGCGCCTTCGCCCGCGCCCTGGCGATGGCGACCCTGCGCCGGCTCGGGCCGATCGACCGGGCGCTGTCGGCGCGGCTGGCCAAGCCGCCGCCGGAGCGGGTGCAGGACATCCTGCGGCTGGGTGCGGCCCAGGCGCTCTACCTGGAGACTCCCGCCTTCGCCGCCGTCGATTCCAGCGTCGCCCTGGCCGCCGCCGAGCCGGCCACGCGGCCGTTCAAGGGCCTGGTCAACGCCGTGCTGCGCGCCCTCACGCGCCAGCCGCCGCCGCCCGCGACCGCCGAGGCCCATGCGCCCGAATGGCTGTTCGCGCGCTGGCGGGCGGCCTATGGCGCGGCGGCGGCCGAGGCGGTCGCCGGCCTGATCGCCGAGGAACCGGCCACCGACCTCTCGCTGCGCGACCCCGCCGAGGCGCCGGAGCTGGCCGCCGCCCTGCCGGCCGAGGCGCTGGCCGGCGGCTCGCTGCGCGCCGAGCGTCGCGGCGAGCTGACCGCCTGGCCGGGCTTCGCGGAGGGCCGCTGGTGGGTGCAGGACGCGGCGGCGGCGGTTCCCGCCCGCCTGCTGTCGGTTCGCCCCGGCGAGACGGCGCTCGACCTCTGCGCCGCGCCGGGCGGCAAGACCCTGCAACTGGCCGCGGCCGGGGCGCGCACGGTCGCGGTCGACCGCTCGGCGGCCCGCCTGCGCCGGGTGAGCGAGAACCTCGCCCGCACTGGCCTCCACGCCGAGACCGTCGCCGCCGACGCAGCCGCCTGGGACGACGCCCGAGCCTTCGACGCCGTCTTGCTCGACGCGCCCTGCAGCGCCACCGGCACCTTCCGCCGCCATCCCGACGTGCTCTGGGTGGCTCGCCCCGGCGACATCGCCAAGCTGGCCGAGGTGCAGGCCCGCCTGCTGGACAGCGCCGCCGGCCGGGTGAGGCCAGGCGGCCGGCTGGTCTACTGCGTCTGCTCGCTGGAGCCGGAGGAGGGCGAGCGGCAGGCCGAGACCTTCCTCGCCCGCCATCCCGGGTTCCGCACGCTCCTCGCCGGGCCTGGTGAGGGCGGCGCGCCGGAGGCCAGCCTGACGCCGCAGGGCTGGCTGCGCCTGCTGCCGCACCATCGGCCCGGCGGCCAGGACGGCTTCTTCGCCGCACGCTTCGGCCGCGACGGCTGACCGCCTTGTCCGCTCCGGCGGCTGCCTTTAAGCCCTAGGGCATGCGCCGCCCGCCGATCATCTCGCCCTCCATGCTCTCGGCCGACTTCGCCAGGCTCGGCGAAGAGGCCCGCGCCATCGAGGCGGCCGGGGCCGACTGGCTGCACGTGGACGTGATGGACGGCCACTTCGTGCCGAACCTGACCATCGGGCCGAACGTGGTGAAGGCGCTGCGCCCGCACGTCTCGATCCCCTTCGACGTCCATCTGATGATCGCGCCGGTCGATCCCTACCTGGAGGCGTTCCGCGAGGCGGGCGCCGACATCATCACCATCCACCCCGAAGCCGGGCCGCACCTGAACCGCAGCCTCAAGCGCATCCGCGAGCTGGGCGCCAAGGCGGGCGTGGCCTTCAACCCCTCGACGCCGCCGGAAGCCATCGAGTGGATGCTGGACGAGATCGACCTGGTGCTGGTCATGTCGATCAACCCCGGCTTCGGCGGCCAGAGCTTCATGGACAGCCAGCTTCGCAAGATCGAGCGCCTGCGCCAGATGATCGACGCCGGCGGCTACGACATCTTCGTCGAGGTCGACGGCGGCGTGACGCCGGAGACGGGGCCGAGGTGCCTGGCCGCCGGCGCCGACGCCCTGGTGGCCGGCACCGCGGTCTTCAAGGGCGGCCCCGCGGCCTATGAGGCCAACATCCGCGCCCTGCGCGCCGGCTAGGGCGTGGCGGGAACCCCTCCCGGCCTGATGTTCGCCGCCGCCGGCGCGGCCCTCGCCCGCCAGGCCCGCCGCGAGTGGCTGGGCTCGCCGCCGCACCGGATGACCCTGAAGGGCGTCGCCTCCCACGGCCTCGCCGCCGAACCGCGCGACCTCAGGCCCGCCGACCCGCAGGTCGGCGCGGCGGCGCTGGCCGGCGACTTCACCTACGCAGGCCAGACCCTGAGCCTGGGCAAGGGCGGCCATCCCTGGGACCAGGCCAGCCCCAACCGCCGCTTCGCCGTCGCCCTGCACCGCTTCGAGTGGCTGCCGCACCTGCTCACCCAGGGCGAGGCCGGCGCCGCCGAGGCCCTGCGGCTGGTGCTCGAATGGCGGCGGCTGTTCGGCAGGTGGAACGACTTTTCCTGGGACGCCGAGGTGATGGAGCGTCGGCTCTTCAACCTCGCCTGCGCCATCGGCGACCTCTCCCGGGCGGCCGGTTCCGAGGAGGCCGAGCGCTTGCGCAGCGATCTCGCCCGCCAGGCCCAGGCGCTGGCCGCCCAGGCCGAGACCTGGCGGGACGCCGAGCGCCTGACGGCCTGCGCCCTGGTCTACGCCGCCCTCGCGGGCCAGCCGGCCGAACAGAAGCTGCAGCCGACGCTGGACCGGCTCGCCAGCGCCCTGGAGGCGGCCGTGGCGGCCGACGGCGGCCACGCCAGCCGTTCGCCCGAGGGGGCGATGGAACTGCTGATCGACCTGCGCGTGCTCGACGAGACCCTGGCCTCACGCGGCTGGCCGGCCCCGCAGGCGCTGCTGAACGCCATCGACCGGCTGACCGGGGCGGTGCGCTTCTTCGTGCTGGCCGACGGCCGGCTGCCGGCGCTGCAGGGCGGCGGCGACTCGACGCCCGGGCGGGTGGCCGCCGCCCTCGCTCACGCCCGCCCGCCCGATGCGCCGGCCGCCCGACGTGGCGGCTTCGAGCGCCTGGAAAGCCGCCGGCTACAGGTCTTCGCCGACGCCGCCGCGCCCGCCGCCGGGCCCTGGAGCCTGACTGCCTGCGCCCAGCCGGCGGCGGTGGAGATCCTGGCCGACGGCGCCCTGCTGATCGGCGGAGCGGGCTGGTCGCCCGACGCCGTGGCGCCGCAGGCCGTGCGCCTGGCCCCGGCCGCCTCCACGGCCACCCTGGGCGAGGACAGCTGCGGCGCGCCCCTGGGCGGCTTCGCCGGCCGCGCCCTCGGGCCTCGCCTGGCCGGCGCGCCGGCGGAGGTCCGCGCGGCGCGGCAGGAGGCGGAAGGGGCGGTCTGGCTGGAGCTCTCGCACGACGGCTGGGCGCGCGCCTTCGGCCTGCGTCACGAGCGGCGGCTCTACCTCGACCTCGCGGCCGACGACCTGCGCGGCGAGGACCGCTTCACGCCGATCGACAGGCCGCTCGGCCGCTACCAGCCGTTCGCGGCGCGCTTCCACCTCGATCCCGGCGTGACCGCCGAGGTGGAGGCCGAACGGGTGGTGCGCCTCTCGCGCCCCGGCCTGCCTGACTGGCTGCTGCGCAGCGACGCGGCCGAGGTGCTGGTGGAGCCCGCGATCCGCTACCAGAACGCCGTCGCCCAGCGGACCACCCAGGTGCTGCTGCGCGGCCAGGTCCCGCCGGAGGGCGGCGCGCGCCTGCGCTGGCGGCTCGAGGCCGGTTGACCCGGGGCGGCGGGGGGTCTACCCCGCCGCCATTCCGCGTGACTGGCGATGAAAGGTGGGCGACCACCGGGGAGCGCGGACTGCAGCTCGCCGCTCGCCTGGGCATTTTCTCGAACCCTCGAAGGAGATGCCGTGCCCGCCGCCCCTGATTTCCCGCCCGCCGCCGACCGCGCCGCCGTCAAGCGCGCCCTGATCTCGGTTTCCGACAAGACCGGCCTCGTCGAGGCCGCCCAGGAGCTCGCCGCCCTCGGCGTCGAGCTGGTCTCCACCGGCGGCACCAAGGCCGCCATCGCCGCCGCCGGGCTGCCGGTGAAGGACGTCGCCGACCTCACCGGCTTCCCGGAGATGATGGACGGGCGGGTGAAGACCCTACACCCCGTGGTGCACGGCGGCCTGCTCGGCGTGCGCGACGCGCCGGCCCACGCCGCGGCGATGGGCGAGCACGGGATCGGCGGCATCGACCTCCTCTATGTGAACCTCTACCCGTTCGAGGCCACGGTCGCGGCCGGCGCCGACTTCGACACCGCCATCGAGAACATCGACATCGGCGGCCCGGCGATGATCCGCTCGGCGGCCAAGAACCACGCCTATGTCGCCGTCTGCACCGAGCCGCGGGACCTGGCCGACGTACTGGCCGAACTGCGCGAGGGTGGAGCCACCTCCCTGGCCCTGCGCCGCCGCCTGGCCGCCCAGGCTCTGGCCCGCACCGCCGCCTATGACGCGGCCATCTCCGGCTGGTTCGCCGGCCAGATCGGCGAGGAAGCGCCGCCGCGCCGCGCCTTCGCCGGCAAGCTCGTCCAGACCATGCGCTACGGCGAGAATCCGCATCAGGCCGCCGCCTTCTACGCCGATGGCTCGAACCGCCCAGGGGTGGCCACCGCCCGCCAGCTGCAGGGCAAGGAACTCTCCTACAACAACATCGCGGACACCGACGCGGCCATCGAGCTGGTCGCCGAGTTCGCGCCGGCCGACCATGCCGCCGTGGCGATCATCAAGCACGCCAACCCTTGCGGCGTGGCGGTGGCGGGCGACCTCGCGCAAGCCTATCGCCGCGCCCTGCAGTGCGACCCGGTCTCGGCCTTCGGCGGCATCGTGGCCGTGAACCGCAGGCTGGACGCGGCGGCCGCGCGCGAGATCGTCAAGATCTTCACCGAGGTGGTGGTCGCCCCCGAGGCGGACGAGGACGCCGTCGCCGTCTTCGCCAGGAAGAAGAACCTGCGCCTCCTGCTGACCGGCGGCCTGCCCGACCCGGCCGCGCCGGGCGTCAATTTCAAGCAGGTGGCGGGCGGCTTCCTGACCCAGGGCCGCGATGTCGCCCGCATCACCGCCGCCGATCTGAAGGTGGTCACCAGGCGCCAGCCGACCGAGCGCGAGGTGGCCGACATGCTGTTCGCCTTCACCATCGCCAAGCACGTGAAGTCCAACGCCATCGTCTACGCCAAGGATGGCCAGACCGCCGGCATCGGCGCGGGCCAGATGAACCGCAAGGATTCGGCCCGCATCGCGGCCATCCGCGCGGCGGAGGCGGCCGAGGCGGCCGGCCTGCCCGCCTCGCTGGCCAAGGGCTCGGCCTGCGCGTCGGACGCCTTCTTCCCCTTCCCCGACGGCCTCCTGCAAGCCGCCGAAGCGGGGGCGACGGCGGTGATCCAGCCCGGCGGCTCGATCGGCGACGCCGAGGTGATCGCCGCGGCCGATGAGGCGGGGCTGGCGATGGCCTTCACCGGGGTGCGGGTGTTCCGCCACTGACCGCTGGTTGTCAGGCGCGGAGGACCAGCTAAAGGTTGCCTTCGCGGTTGGCGGAAGGAGCGCGGCGATGAAGTGCGCGCTGTTGGCGGCCCTGGTCCTGGCTTCGGCGTCCGGCGCGGCGGCGGCCACCCCTGACCGGCTGCGGCCCGGACTGAGCTCGACCCGGGACATGACGCGCTTCGCCGTCGGTCGGGCCTGCCTCGGGGTCATTGTCGAGGGGCGGTCGCTGGAGGCGGCGGTCGGCAAGTCCGGCTTTCCCTGGAAGCCGACGCCGGGCGCCTTCGCGCTGTTCGGCCGCACGCCGAACGAAGTGCGGATCGACGCGCGAGGCCAATGCTACTTCAGGCTCAAGGACGGCGACGGCGCGGCGCTGCGGCTGGAGGTCCTGGGCGCGCTCGCCGACGCCGGCTACCGGACCGAGCCGCAGTTCGACAGCGGCCCCGACGGTCGCAGCGGGGGCAAGCGCTATCGGCAGGAGACCCACTGCGCCCGGACGGATGCGCCCGACGCCCGCCCCCTGATGGTGCTGATCTCGTCCTCGCCCGATCGCGGCATGACGCCGTTGCAGGTCAGCCTGTGGCGCGACCGCGACGGGAAGTGCCCGGCCTGACGACGCCTTTCCGCTCCCAGCCGAAGCGGCTTCGACGAACGCCTGACTTTACTGCGATAACATACCTTATCTTCTAAGAATTGCATGCTATGATGGGCGTGATCGAACACGCTTCAAGGGATTACGGATGACGCTCGTCGACGACGCGCCCGCGCCGGCCAAACGCTCCATCGACAAGGAGGCTCTGAAGGCCAAGTACCGCGCCGAGCGCGACAAGCGGCTGCGGACCGACGGCAACAATCAGTACCTGCAGCTCAAAGGCACGCACCTGGAGCACTATCTGCAGGATCCCTACACGGCCTTCGTGGAGCGGGCGCCGAAGACCGACCACGTCACCTTCGCCTTCGTCGGCGGCGGGTTCGCGGGGCTGGTCACCGGCGCGCGGCTCAAGGAAGCGGGCGTGGAAAGCGTGCGCATCATCGAGAAGGGCGGCGACTTCGGCGGCACCTGGTACTGGAACCGCTATCCGGGCGCGCAGTGCGACACTGCCTCGATGATCTACATGCCGCTGCTCGAAGAGACCGGCCACATGCCGAGCGAGAAGTACGCGCATGCGCCGGAAATCCTGGAGCAGTGCCAGCGCATCGGCCGCCAGTACGACCTCTACGACGATGCGCTCTTCCACACCGAGGTGGAGGACATGGCATGGGACGACGCCCGCAAGGTGTGGGTGATCAGGACCAACCGCGGCGATGAATTCACCGCCCAGTTCGTCGGCCTGGGCACCGGCCCGCTGCATGTGCCCAAGCTGCCCGGCATCCCCGGCATCGAGGACTTCAAGGGCCACTCGTTCCACACCAGCCGCTGGGACTACGCCTACACCGGCGGCGATCCGAAGGGCGGGCTGATGGAGAAGCTCGCCGACAAGCGGGTGGCGATCATCGGCACCGGCGCCACCTCGGTGCAGGCCGTGCCGCACCTCGCCCGCGCAGCCAAGGAACTCTACGTCGTCCAGCGCACCCCCTCGTCGGTGGACGTGCGCGGCAACCATCCGATCGACCCGGAATGGTTCGCCACCATCGCCACACCGGGTTGGCAGCAGCGCTGGCTGGAGAACTTCACCGCCAACCAGGCTGGCGGCGGGGCCACCGAGGACCTGGTCATGGACGGCTGGACGGACCTCTCGCGCCGCATCCGCGCCAAGATCGAGACCATCCCGGCCGAAGAGCGCACGCCGATGGCCATGCTGGCGGCCTTTGAGGATTCCGACTTCGAGAAGATGGAGGAGATCCGCGCCCGCGCCGTCCAGATCGTCAAGGACCGCGAGACCGCCGAGAACCTGAAGGCCTGGTACCGCCAGCTCTGCAAGCGCCCCTGCTTCCACGACGCCTACCTGCAGGCCTTCAACACCCCCGGCACGCAGTTGATCGATACCGACGGCCAGGGCGTCGAGCGCATCACCGAAAAGGGCTTCGTGGTCGCCGGCCGCGAGTACGAGGTCGACTGCATCATCTACGCCTCGGGCTTCGAGGTCGGCACCGAATACAAGCGCCGCGCCGGCTTCGACCTCACCGGCCGGGATGGGTTGAAGCTCTCCGAAGCCTGGGCCGAGGGCATGAAGACCAAGCACGGCATCCACGTGCACGGCTTCCCCAACGCCTTCCTGGTGCAGCCGACGCAGGGCGCCAACCTGATCTCCAACGTGCCGCACAACCTGACCGACTCCGGCCGCACCATCGGCGCGGTGGTGGCGCGCGCGCTCGACATCGGCGCCCGGGAGGTCGAGGTCACCCAGGAAGCGCAGGAGGCCTGGGTCGCCCTGCTGCTGACCGGCATGGGCCGGATGATGGGCGGGATCTCCGACTGCACCCCCGGCTACTACAACAACGAGGGCCAGGACCCGGGACCTGCGGCGAAGCTGAACGTCGGCTACCCCCAAGGCGCGACGGCGTACTTCAAGTACATCGACGGCTGGAGGAATTCGGGCGAGTTCGAGGGGTTGGCGTTTCGCTGAGGAGGGCGGCGAGACGGCCCTGCGTCCTTCAAGACAGCCGCTCGCGCGGCCTCCTCAGGATGACTAACTCAGCAAAAGCTTGGTCATGGTGAGGAGCGCGTAGCGCGTCTCGAACCACGCAAGGCGCTTCAACGCCGAGATTTCCGATTTGGCGCCGCAATCGCTACATGCTCCCCCATGAGCGTCGCCTTCACGCGCGAGGAAGACTACGAGGCCCAGGCCGCCAACCTGCCGGACCGGCCGGTCTCGGCCCATCCGAACCTGGTCACCGCCAGCGGGCTAGCCGCGATCGAGGCCGCCCTGGCCGAGGCGCGCGCCGCCTACGCCGCCGCGCAAGGGCAGGCCGACATCTCCAGCGACCGCACGGCGATGGCGCGGGCCACCCGCGACCTGCGCTACTGGTCCGCCCGGCGGGCGAGCGCCCAGCTGACCGAGCCGCCGGTCGAGGACGGCGTGGTGCAGTTCGGCCGCACCGTCGAGATCGAGCGCGAGGACGGCCGCCGCCAGGCCTTCCGCATCGTCGGCGAGGATGAGGCCGATCCCGCCGCCGGCAGCATCTCCTACGTCGCGCCGCTGGCCCGCGCGGTGATGGGCAAGGTGTTGGGGGATGTCGCCCTGCTCAATGGCGACGAGGTCGAGATCGTCGGCGTGCGATAGAGCGTTGAGAGCGTGACGGCCGCCGCAACCGGCATCCACTTGCGGCTGTCACGCTCTACGCCGCCAGCAGCGGCTCCCGCGAGGTCCAGCCGTAGGCGACCTCGCGCACCCGCCCGCCGCCGGGGCCGCGGCCCGCCCGCTGCGCCGCCGCCTGGCCGCCCATCCGCTCATAGAAGCCGCGGGCCTTCAGGTTGCTCGCCAGGCACCAGATGATCAGCCCCTTGGCGCCGTCGTCCTTCAGCACCCGCACGGCGTCCTGCAGCAGGCGCCTGCCGACGCCGCCGCCCTGGGCGGCGCGCAGCACATAGAGGGTGTGGATCTCCGCCTCCCCGCCGAACGGCGAGGCCCAGGCGTGGCCCTCGCAATAGCCGACCAGGCCCGAGCGCGCCTCGGCCGCCAGGGTCACCTGCTTGGCGGCCGGCTGCTCCAGCCGCGCCCCGAAGCGGCGGGCGTGGGCGTCCAGCGACATGCGGTCGAGATAAGCCTGCGGCAGGAGGCCCCGGTAGGTCTCGCGCCAGGCTTTCACATGCACATGGGCGAGGTCGGCGGCGTCCGAGGGGCCGACGGGAACGATCTGAACGTCAGATGTCCGTTCCATGACGGCCGCAACGCTCGTCCCCGACTCAGGGCGCCGTCAAGCCTTTCGCCGGCGATTTGCGCTGCCGGTGCGGCGGCTTCCGGGCGACACCTTCTGGGCGACACCGGGCCGGCCTTGCTGTTGACTGACCTTAAGGCGGCGCCCGTCGACTGACGGAACCACATGCTCAGGGCCGAGGAGGGGGCGATGCGCACGGGAGATCTGTCGGCGGGACGGCTCAAGGCGTTCAACGACGCCAGGTTCGGCTGTTTCGTCCACTGGGGCGCCTATTCGGTCGGCGGCGTCGAGGCGTCCTGGCCGGTGATGCTGGGGCCCGAGCTGCAGGCCCGCTTCATCGAGGCGCTGCATCGGCTGGGGATGACCGAGGTCGAGATGCCGCCGGTCAAGGTCACCCTGGACGAGTACGAACGCCTGCCCGAGCGCTTCACCGCCGAGAAGTTCGACGCCGACGAATGGGCCGACCTCTTCCGCTCGGCGGGCCAGAAGTACGCGGTGCTGACCACCAAGCACCACGACGGCTTCGCCCTCTTCGACACCGCGACCACCGCCTACAAGAGCCGCAACACGCCCTTCGGCCGCGACGTGGTCGCCGAATTCGCCGCCGCCTGCCGAAGCGCGAAGCTCGGCTTCGGCGCCTACTTCTCGGCCCCGGACTTCCACGACGACGGCTACCGCGACCGCTCGCAGCCGCTGCCGAGCAACTTCCTCGGCCAGCCGGAGCGGCCGGAATGGAGCGGCTTCCTTGATCGCATGGAGACCCAGGTGCGCGAGCTCTGCTCCAACTACGGCGAGCTCTTCTCCTTCTGGTGGGACATCGGCTTCGGGCCGCAATGGCCGGTCGAACGGTTCCACCGCATCGTGCGCGACCTGCAGCCGGGCTGCGTGATCAACGACCGCCTCGGCGGGCTGGCCGCCGGTCTCGACCCGGCGATCGCCGCCGACTTCCTGACCCCCGAGCAGGCGGTCCCCTCGGCCATCCCCCGACGCTCGACCTTCCCCGGTCCCGCCGACCCGACGCTGCTCTTCAGCCTGATCCAGCGCGACGACTGGTCGGCGGCCGTCGACGCGGTCGCCCCGGCGCTGCAGGCGCACTTCAAGGCCCGCCGCGACCCGACCGTGCCGCCGTTCGAGGACCTCTTGCCCTGGGAGGCTTGCATGACCTTCGGCGGCCAGTGGGCCTGGAGCCTGGACCTGAAGACCTTCAAGTCCGGCGCCGACATCATCCGCGCCCTGGTCGAGACCGCCTCGCGCGGCGGCAACCTCCTGATGAACGTCGGCCCGCGCGGCGACGGGTCGATCCAGCCGGAGTTCGCCTCGGCCTTGCGCGTGGTCGGCGACTGGCTGGCCTCGCACGGGGAGGGGATCTACGGGACCACCTTCGGACCGGTGCAGGGCGCCGAGCACGTCCGCTCCACCGCCTCGGACCGCCACATCTACCTTCATCTCTTCCCGCAGGCCGGATCGCGGCTCGAGCTCGCGGCCGACCTGCCTGTGACGGGCGGCGAGGTGCTCGGCTCGGGCGCGCCGGCGACCGTGGCGCGCGAAAATGGGCGCACGACCATCGACCTGGGCCGCGCCCCGCGCCATCCGGTGATGACCACGGTGCGGCTGGATCGCCGCTGAGCGACGCCGGCCGCGCCCGCCAGACCCGGCGAAGGGCTGACGTCGCGCGCGCGACCTTCTAGCCTGCGCGCCGCCCATGAACGCCCCGACTCACCCCTTGCCCGGCGCCGCCCCGATCTCCGCGGAAGGGGCCACGCCGGTGATGGCCCAGTTCTTCGAGGCCAAGGCGCGCCAGCCGGACGCCCTGGTCTTCTTCCGCATGGGCGATTTCTACGAGCTGTTCTTCGACGACGCCAAGGCCGCCGCCGCCGCCCTCGGCATCTCGCTGACCGCCCGGGGCACGCACGCGGGCCAGCCGATCCCGATGGCCGGTGTGCCGGCGCACGCGGCCGAAGCCTATCTCGCCAAGCTGATCCGCGCCGGGTTCAAGGTGGCGGTCTGCGAGCAGCTGGAGGACCCCGCCGAGGCGAAGAAGCGCGGCTCCAAGTCCGTGGTCCGCCGCGACCTGGTGCGGGTGGTCACGCCGGGCACCCTCACCGAGGACGGCCTGCTCGACGCCCGCGGCGCCAACCGCCTGGCCGCCGTGGCGGTGCGCGGGGCGGGCGCGGCGGTGGCCGCCGTCGAACTCTCCACCGGCGAGGTCGAGTGCCTGGCGGTCGGGCGGGACGGCCTGGCTTCGGCCCTCGCGGCGCTGGCGCCCTCCGAGACCCTGGTCCCTGACCGCCTGTTCGCTGACGAGACCATCTCGGCCGCCCTGAAGTCCGTCGGCGGCGCGGTCTCGCCGATGGCCTCGGCGCTGGCCGAACCGGCCGCCTCCGAAGCGCGGGTCAAGCGGCTCTACGGCGTCGAGACGCTGGACGGCTTCGGCCAGCTCTCCGGCGCCGAGGTCGCCGCCCTCGGCCTGATCGCCGCCCACCTGGAGACCACCCAGGCCGGCAAGCTGCCCGCCCTCTCGGCCCCGCGCCGGGCCGGCGAGGCCGACGTCATGGCCATCGACCCGGCCACCCGCGCCAGCCTGGAGATCGAGCGCACCCTTTCCGGCGCCCGCGACGGCTCGCTGCTGGCCGCCATCGACCGCACCATCACCGCCCCCGGCGCGCGCCTGCTCGCCGCCCGCCTCGCCCGCCCGCTGCTCGACCCGGCCGCCATCGACGCGCGGCTCGACGCGGTCGCCTGGTTCTGCGAACGCCGCCGCCTGCGCCAGGACCTGCGCGAGCACCTGAAGGGTCTCGGCGACATGGCCCGCGCGCTCTCGCGTCTGGCGCTGGGACGCGGCGGCCCGCGCGACCTCGGGACCTTGGCGGGCGGCCTGAAGTGCGGCGAGCGGATCGCCGCGATGTTCGCCGCCTCGCCCGATCCGCTGAACCCGCCGCCGGCGGAGGTGGAGGCGGCTCTGCGCGCGCTGACGCCCGCCCTGAGCGCCGAACTGGCGAGCTTCCAGCAGACCCTGACCGAGGGCCTCGGCCCCGACCTGCCGCTGCAGGCCCGCGACGGCGGCTTCGTGGCCGCCGGCGTGCGCCCCGAGCTCGACCAGGCTAGAGCCCTGCGCGACGACAGCCGCCGGGTGATCGCCGCCCTCGAACAGCGCCTCGCCGCCGAGAGCGGCGTCGCGCTGAAGGTCCGCCACAACGCCGTCCTCGGCTATTTCGTCGAGGCGACCGCCAAGGCCGCCGAGCCGCTGCTGCGCCCGCCGCACTCGGCGACCTTCATCCACCGCCAGACGATGGCCAACCAGGTGCGCTTCACCACCGTCGAGCTGGCCGACCTCGACGCCAAGATCGCCCAGGCCGGCGAGCGGGCGCTGGCTATTGAACTGTCGATCTTCGAGGCCTGGCGCGAGGCCGCCCGCGCGGTCGCCCAGCCCTTGCAAGCCGCCGCCGAGGCCGCCGCCACGCTCGATGTCGCCAGTGCGCTGGCGGAATGGGCCGACGAGGTGGGCGCCGCCCGCCCCGTGCTCGACCGCTCCACCGCCTTCGCCGCCGAGGCCGCCCGCCACCCGGTGGTCGAGGCGGCGGTCAAGCGGGCGGGAGACGCCTTCACCCCCAACGACTGCGCCCTCGACGGCGCCGGCGTCGGCGGCCCGCGCCTGGCCATCGTCACCGGGCCGAACATGGCCGGCAAGTCGACCTTCCTGCGCCAGAACGCGCTCTTGGCCATCCTCGCCCAGGCCGGCTGCTTCGTGCCCGCCAGGTCGCTGCACATGGGCGTGGTCGACCGCCTGTTCAGCCGCGTCGGCGCCGGCGACGACCTGGCGCGCGGCCGCTCCACCTTCATGGCCGAGATGGTCGAGACCGCCGCCATCCTCACCCAGGCGACGCCGCGCTCCCTGGTGATCCTCGACGAAATCGGCCGCGGCACCGCCACCTACGACGGCCTGGCCATCGCCTGGGCCTGCGCCGAGGCCCTGCACGAGACCAACCGCTGCCGCGCCCTCTTCGCCACCCACTACCACGAGCTGGCGGTGCTGGAGGAGCGCCTGGCCCACATCGCCAACCTCTCCCTGAAGGCCAAGGAGTGGAACGGCGAGCTCGTCTTCCTGCACGAGGCCGGCCGCGGCACCGCCGACCGAAGCTACGGCGTGCAGGTGGCCAAGCTGGCCGGCGTGCCCGCCCCCGTCGTCGCCCGCGCCCGCGAGGTGCTCGACCGCCTGGAGCGCGAGGCCCACGCCCCCGCCAGCCTCGGCGACCTGCCGCTGTTCGCCGAGGCCGCGCCGGCGCCCGAGCGCCACGGCCCGAGCGCGGCCGAGACCGAACTGGCCGCCCTTGATCTCGACGGCATGAGCCCGCGCGAGGCGATGGACGCGCTCTACCGGCTGAAGGGGATGCTGTAAGTCCAATATGCATTCATGGTTGTGTCTATGCACAACCATTCCGGGTCATGATCATCGGCAGATGTTCACATATCTGTGGAGTCGTGCTACATGACCGCTTCGGAGTTCAAGCGCTGGCTCGCCCGCCGGGGCTGCGCTTTCGAGACTCAGCCGGGCGGCAGCGGGCACCTGTTCGTCCGATTGGGTGATCGGCGCGGCGTCCTGCCCATGCATGGTTCCGGCAAGGAACTGGGCACAGGCTTGGTGAACAAGATCAAGAAGGACCTCGGCCTGAAGTGACCCTCGCCTATCGCCTCGACCTGACGCCGGACGACAACGACACCCTGCTGGTCACCTGCCCGGCGCTGCCGGAACTGACCACCTGGGGGACCGACGCCCCCGACGCCGAGGCCCACGCCAAGGACGCGGCCATGACGGTGCTGGCGGCCTACATGGCCGAGGGGCTGCCCATTCCCCCGGGCGACGCCGACCCGAGCGCGCCGGCGGCCCGCCTGAGCCTGCTGGTCGACCTGAAGGCCCGGCTCTACGAAGCCTGCCGCCAGGCCGGCGTCAGCCGCGCGGAACTGGCCCGGCGGCTGGGTTGGCATCGCGAACAGGTCGACCGCCTGTTCCGCTTCGACCACGCCTCGCGGCTGGATCAGCTGGAGGCCGCCTTCGCCGCGCTCGGCAAGACCGTTGAGGTCAGCGTCGCCGCATGACCCTCAAGGCCCTGATGGTCGACGTCGATGGCGTGGTGGTGGCCCATCCGCCCGGCCAGGGATGGTCGGACGACATGCTGGCGGACATCGGCGTCGATCCTCACCGCCTGGTGGAGGTGTTCTTCGATCCGCACTTCGACGACATCGTCCACGGCCGCTGCGACATGTTCGAGCGGCTGGAGCCGGCGCTGGCGCAAATCGCTCCGGGCGTCACCTGCCGACAGTTGGTCGACTACTGGTTCGAGAAGGACTCGCCGCTGGACATGGCGCTGCTGAGCGATCTCGAGCACGCGCGCGCCGGCGGCCTGCAGCTGCACCTGGCCACTGTCCAGGAACACCATCGCGCCCGCTACCTCTGGGAGACCCTGGCGCTCAAGGACCGCTTCGACGCCATGCACTACGCCGCCGACCTCGGGGCCAAGAAGCCGCATCCGGACTTCTACGCCCGCATCGGCGAACGCACCGGCCTTGCGCCCCACGAGATGCGCCTGATCGACGACAAGCGCGACAACGTGGAGGCCGCCGTCGCCGCCGGCTGGTCGGGCTTCCACTGGACGCCGGGCGCCACCCTGTCCCAGGCGCTGGCCTGAACCTTCCCCCAGGATGGGGGAAGTGGCCCGACGGCGAAGCCGAGGGTCGATGGGGGAGGTCTGAGGGACAATCGCAAACTTCCCCCATCGACCTTCGCCGCCTTAAGGCGCCTCAGGCCACTTCCCCCGTTCCGGGGGAAGGATGAACCCGCCTATATAGGCTCCATGGCCCCGCGCCTTCGCCCCACCCGCCTGGAATACGTCGTCGATGGCGTGCGGCTGCGCGCGCAGCTTTCCACCGCCGCGCTGGACGCCGCGGGCGATCCCGCCGAACAGCGTCGGCGGGCGATGGACATCCTCAAGGCCGCCCTCTTCCGCGGCCGGATGATCGCCAAGGAGCGGCTGGAGAACGGGGCCGGCGGGCTGGAGACGGCGCGGCTCTTGTCCGGCGTCACCGACGAGGTGATCACCGCCCTCTACGATTTCACCACCGTGCACAGGTTCCGCGCGCGCAACCCCACCGAGGGCGAGCGCCTGGGCCTGCTGGCCGTCGGCGGCTACGGGCGCGGGACCCTGGCGCCCTTCTCCGACGTCGATCTGCTCTTCCTGCGGCCCTACAAGGAGACCGCCCACGCCGAGAGCGTGATCGAGTTCATGCTCTACGCCCTCTGGGACCTGGGCTTCAAAGTCGGCCACGCCTCGCGGACGGTGCAGGAGTGCATCAAGCTCTCCCGCGAAGACTTCACCATCCGCACCTCGATCCTCGAGGCGCGTCGGCTGACCGGCGACGAGAAGCTCTGCGAGGAGCTGTTCCGCAGGTTCCAGTCCGAGGTGGTGAAAGGCACGGGCGCCGAGTTCGTCGCCGCCAAGCTCGCCGAGCGCGACGAGCGCCGCCGGCGGGCGGACGCCAGCCGCTACATGGTCGAGCCGAACCTGAAGGAGGGCAAGGGGGGCATGCGCGACCTCAACACCCTCTTCTGGATCGCCCAGTACCTGCATCCGGTGAAGGCGGTGGACGGCATCGCGCCGCTGGAGATGTTCGACGCCCGCGAGCTCCGCGCCTTCACTCGCGCCTTCGACTTCCTGTGGGCGGTGCGCTGCCAGCTCCACTTCGCCACCGGCCGGCCGGAGGAGCGGCTGACCTTCGACCTGCAGCCGGAACTCGCCCGCCGCATGGGCTATGGCGACCGGGGCGACGCGCCGGCGGTGGAGCGTTTCATGCGCCGCTATTTCCTGGTGGCCAAGGAGGTCGGCGCGCTGACCCGCGTGTTCACCGCCAAGCTGGAGGCCGAGCAGCTGAAGAGCGCGCCCAAGGGCCTGTCGCGGTTCTTGCCGGGCCGGCGGCGGCGGGCCGACGCGACGCCGCTCGATCAGCCCGGCTTCCTGGTCGAGGGCGGGCGGCTGGACATCGAGGAGGACGCCTTCCAGCGGGACCCGGTCAATCTGCTGCGCCTGTTCCAGATCGCCGACGCCCGCGACCTCGACCTGCACCCGGACGCGTTCACCGCCGCCACCCGCAGCCTCGGGCTGATCACCTCAAAGGTGCGCCGCGACCCGGTGGCGGTCGGCGTCTTCCTCGACACCCTGGCGCGGGGCAAGAACCCGCGCCTGGCCATGACCCTGATGAACGAGGCCGGCGTGCTGGGCCGCTTCATCCCTGAGTTCGGCCGCATCGTCGCCCAGATGCAGTTCAACATGTACCACTCGTACACAGTGGACGAGCACACCCTGCGGGCCGTCGGCATCATCGGCGATATCGTCGCCGGCAAGCTGGTGGAGGACCACCCGCTCTCCAACCAGATCATGCCGCTGATCGCCGACCGCGAGGCCCTCTACCTGGCCATGCTGATGCACGACACCGGCAAGGGCGGCGAGCACACCCAGGAGGTTGGCGGGGCCATCGCCGCGCGCAAGGCCGGCGAGCGCATGGGCCTCGCCAAGCCGCAGATCGACCTGATCGCCTGGCTGGTGGAGCACCACCTCGTCATGAGCGACTACGCCCAGAAGCGCGACGTCTCCGACCCGCGCACGGTCAGCGATTTCGCCCGCATCGTGCAGAGCCCCGAGCGGCTGCGCCTCTTGCTGGTGCTCACCGTCGCCGACATCCGCGCCGTCGGCCCCGGCGTCTGGAACGGCTGGAAGGGCCAGCTGCTGCGCGACCTCTACCACGCCACCGAGGCGGTGTTCCGCGGCGGCCGAGGCTCCGACATCGCCGGGGCCGCCCGCCGCCGCCAGGAGGCCGAAGCCTATGACGCGCGCACCGCCCTGGTCGCCGCCGACCCGGACGCGCGCGGCTGGGCGGTGGCGATGGAGGACGCCTACTTCACGGCCTTCTCGCCGGCCCAGCACCTGGCCCACGCGCGGCTGGCCCGCCGGGCCGGGGCGGGCGGCGCGGCCGAGGCGCGCATCAGCGAAGCCTATCACGCCGCCGAGATCGCCGTGGCGGCCGCGGACCGGCGGGCGCTCTTCGCCGACCTGACCCTGGCGATCACCGGGCTCGGCGGCAATGTGGTGGGCGCCCAGGTCTTCACCTCCGAGGCCGGCCAGGCGCTGGACGTGTTCTACCTGCAGGACGCCGCCGGCGAGCCCTATGGCCGCACCTCACCGCAGGCGCTGGCCCGCCTGACCGCCGCGCTGGAGGCCGCCGCCGGCGGCGAGACGCCCACCTTCGAGGAACGCCGCCCGCTCGACGCCGGGCGCGGCGCGGCCTTCAAGCTCACACCGACGGTGATCCTCGACAACGACGCCTCGGAGGTCGCCACCATCGTCGAGGCGTCGGGCCGCGACCGACCGGGCCTGCTGGAGGCCCTCGCCCGCACGCTTTCCGACGCCGGCCTCTCCATCCAGTCGGCGCACATCGACAGCTATGGCGAGCGGGCGGTCGACGCCTTCTATGTGGTCGACCGCAAGGGCGGAAAACTGGCCGAGGGCAAACGGGCCGCCGCCTTGCGGGCCAGCCTCGCCGCCGTGCTCGACGACGCCAAGGCCCAGCCGAAGGGCCCGCTCCGCCTGGAGCGCGCGCGCGCCAGCGCCGCGCGGTGACCTCCGCTTGACCACCGCCGCGCCCACGCCTACCGCCGGGACGTGACCGCCGCCGAATCGCCGCCGAAGCCGCCCGCCAAGCGCGGCGGGCTGATCCGCTCCTCGGCGATCGTCGCGGCGCTGACGCTGGTCAGCCGCATCATGGGCCTGGCCCGCGACCTGGTGATCACCGCCCGCCTCGGCGCCAGCCTGACCATCGCCGCCGACGCCTATTACGCGGCGCTCGCCTTCCCCAACCTCTTCCGCCGCCTCTTCGCCGAGGGCGCCTTCGCGGCGGCCTTCGTGCCCACCTATTCGCGCAAGCTGGCGGGAGAGGGCGAAGAGGCCGCCGACAAGCTGGCGGCCGACGCGGCGGCGACGCTGGCGGCGCTCACCGTGGCGGTCAGCGCGGCCGCCATGCTGGCCATGCCGTGGCTGATGTACGTGATCAACCCCGGCTACGCGGACGAGCCGGCCAAGTTCAAGCTGACCATCGTCCTGACCCAGATCACCATGCTCTACCTGCCGTGCATGGCGCTGGCGGCGCTGTTCTCGGGCATCCTCAACGCCCGGGGCCGGTTCATCGTCTCGGGCTTCTACCCGACCATCCTCAACGTAGTGATGCTGGCCATCATCTGGCCGCAGACCGATCCGGTTCGCGCCGCCTACGCCGCGTCCTGGGGCGTGCTGATCGCCGGGATCGGGCAGGCGCTGTTCGTCTGGTGGGGCGCGCGCAAGTCCGGCGCGCGGGTGCGGCTCGTGCGCCCGACGCTGAACGGCGACATCAAGGCCCTCTTCAAGCTCGCGGTGCCGGCGGCGATCGCCAATTCCGCCACCCAGATCAACCTCTTCATCTCCGGCATCCTGGCCTCGCAGGTGGCCGGCGGGCGCGTGTGGATGAACGTCGCCGACCGGCTCTACCAGCTGCCGATGAGCCTCGTCGGCGTCGCCATCGGCATCGCCCTCCTGCCCCGCCTCTCCCGGGCCCTGCAGACCGAGGACCACGCGGACGCCCAGAGTGCGATGGACCAGGCGATGGTCTTCTCTCTGGCCTTCAGCCTGCCGGCGGCGGCGGCCCTGATGGCCATGCCCTACTACCTGATCGACGGGCTCTTCACGCGCGGCGCCTTCGTCGAGGCCGACGCGCGGGCGACCGCGCTGCTGCTCTTCCACTACGCCTGGGGCGTGCCGGCCTTCGTGCTCTTACGCATCCTGCAGCCGGCCTTCTTCGCGCGGTCCGATACGAAGACGCCGATGCGCTACTCGCTGATCTCGGTGGGGGTGAACATCGCCCTGGGCCTCGCCCTCTTCGCCGTGATCGGCATCCAGGGCCTGGCCATCGCCACCAGCGCGGCGGCCTGGATCACCGTCGCCCAGATGGCGCTGGCGCTGGCCCGGCGCGGCGACT
>JADZBR010000078.1 GCA_020852035.1 Caulobacteraceae bacterium | reverse complement strand
CGCGTGGTGGAGGGGGCAAGCGGCCGGCACAGCCTTGCGACGCACCGTGATCACCACCCGGACCCAGCGTCCCAGTCTGCCACGACGTCCAGGGCGTCATGGACGGCATCCATCTGAAGACCGTCGAACTTGAACGCAGCGGGGGCGCCTGAGCCGCCGCGCGCCCCCTCCCCCAACCGCTCTTCGCTGCGCTCGGCGGTCGGTCCCCCTCCCGCCGCTGCGCGGGGGAGGTGAAGGACCTGGCGCGAACGCATGGGGCCGCAATGTCCGCAACGGGTCGAAAGCGCTCATTTGCTTCGGGCCGATAGGCGGCCCGCAGATGGGGCTTAAGGTCGTAGCCTCTAGCAACGCACGAACAGCGGGACGTTCGAGCGCCCCACGGTGCGCACGACCGTGGCTTGTCCCGAACGCTCGAAAAGCAGGTCGGTCTTTTCGCCGCCGACCCTGCGGCCCTCGACCCACAGCCGGTCGATGCCGATCGGCAGGCGCGGGTCGACCACATGCAGCTCGCCTTTCAGACCGTCCACGGTCAGGCCCAGGCACGCCTGCAGCATCAGGAAGGCCGAGCCGGCCGCCCAGGCCTGCGGCAGGCAGGCGACGGGATAGGCCACCGGCGGCTCGCCCGGCGCGCGGGGAAAGCCGCAGAACAGTTCCGGCAGGCGCATGTCGAAGTGGGCGGCGGTCTCGAAGAGCGAGGAGACCAGGCTCACCACTCCGTCCCGCTCGCCATAGCGCGAGAGCCCCATGGCGCAGATCGAGGTGTCGTGCGGCCAGACCGAGCCGTTGTGGTAGCTCATCGGGTTGTAGCGCGCCTGGCCGGTCGGCAGGGTGCGGACGCCCCAGCCGGTGTCGAAGGCGGCCGAGGTCAGTTGTTCGGTCACCCGCGCGGCGCGGGCCGGCGATGGCAGGTCGAAGAACAGCAGGTGCCCAGGGTTGGAGCTGGGCACGCGGCAGAGGTCGCCCCGGCCGTCGATGGCGATGCCGTAGGTCCCCCGGTCCTCCATCCAGAAGCGGTCCTCGACCAGCGCGCGCAGCTGCTCCGAGCGGGCCGACCAGGCGCTCGCCTGTTGCGCGTCGCCGCGCAGGGCGGCCAGCCGGGCGAGGGCGCGATAGGCGGCGAAGGCGTAGCCCTGCACCTCCACCAGCGCGATGGGGCCTTCTGGGAAGCGGCCGTCGGCGTGAAAGACGGAATCCTCGGAGTCCTTCCAACCCTGGTTGGAAAGTCCCGTCTGGGCGCCGCGGGCGTAGTCCAGCAGGCCGTCGCCATTGGAATCGCCGAAGTCGCGCATCCAGCCTTCGGCGGCCAGCAGGTTCGGCCAGATGCGGTCGATAAAGGCAAGGTCGCCGGTCCGCTGCGCGTAGGCGCCGGCCAGGGCGACGAACAGCGGCGTGGTGTCGACCCCGCCGTAATAGCGGCCGAAGGGCAGTTCGCCGACGGCGGTCATCTCGCCCTTGCGGGTCTCGTGCTGGATCTTGCCGGGGGCGGAGTCGCGGAAGGGGTCGACCTCGGTCGCCTGGGTGGCGGCGAGATAGGCGAGCACGCCCTTGGCCAGCGACGGCTCGAACCAGAGGATCTGCCAGGCGGTGATGATCGCGTCGCGCCCGAAGGCGGTCGAGAACCAGGGAATGCCGGCGTAGGGATAGGGGCCGGTGTCGAGGCGCGTGGTGAGCAGCGCCAGGTCCGAGCGGGACTTCTCAAGCCACTCGTTGAACAGCCGGCCGGAGCTGCGCAGCCGCGCGCCGTGGCGGCGGCGGGCGCGCATGTCGAACCGGGCGCGGGCGGCGGCGGAGCGGAAGCGCTCGCGGCTCGGCGCGTCGTCGGGGTCGGCCGCGACCTCCACATAGAGCTCGAACTTCGCCTCGGGCCGCAAGGGGATCATGAACTCGGCGCGATGCGGCGTCAGCCGGCCCGGCGGCTCGGAGAAGCTGAGGATGCTGGTGCGGGTGACGGCGTCCAGACCCTTGTAGCTGTAGCGGACCGAGCGGCCGTCGAACTGCGGCGCGAAGAGTTCGCCTCGCCGTGGCCGGCGGCTGCCGCGCACCTCGAACATGTCGTGGAAGTCGGCCGCGAAGTGCAGCTGCAGCGGCAGGATCACCTCGTCGCGGCTGTAGTTGGTGCAGGTGACGCACTCGTAGAGCCGTTGGTCCCAGAGGAAGCGCTTGCGCTCCACGTGGATCACCCCGGGCGGGCCGACCCGGCCGCCGGGAAAGGGCAACTGCTGGTTCGCGCCGTGGGAGGTGAAGAAGACGTTGTCCTGGCTGATCGCCGCGCTCAGCAGAGACGGCGGATGCCCGCCGAGTGTCAGCTTGAAGCGCGACAGCAGCCGGGTGTCGTTGTGGAAAAGGCCGTCGCCGCGCCCCTCGATGTCGCCGAAGGCGTCGGCCACCACGAAGGTGTCCTTGTCCTTCAGGGCGAACAGGCGATG
The DNA here is from genome assembly GCA_020852035.1 of Caulobacteraceae bacterium. Classification (GTDB taxonomy): domain Bacteria; phylum Pseudomonadota; class Alphaproteobacteria; order Caulobacterales; family Caulobacteraceae; genus Phenylobacterium. The sequence goes on along the minus strand of JADZBR010000078.1, from coordinate 6,893 downwards.
CGGAACGCGCGGTTCGCCCGTTTCGCCCTGCTCCACGTGGGGGGCGGGCGCTGGCGCGAGGTCGTCCATGCGGCTCCCGGGTTCAGGCGGTGGCGGCGAGCGGCCGTTCAGTCGCGGCGGCGAGTCCAGCATAGAGGTCGAGGTAGCGGCGGGCCATTGCGATGGCCGAGAACCTCAACTCGAAGTGATTGCGGATCTCTCGGCGGCTAAGCTCCGGCAGGCGCTCGATCGCCGCCAGCGCCTCGGTCTGGTTGTGGACGATGAAGCCCGTGGAGCCGTGGGCGATCACCTCCGGCACCGAGCCGCACTCGTAGGCGATCACCGGCGTCCCGCAGGCCATCGCCTCGATCATCACCAGGCCGAAGGGCTCGGGCCAGTCGATGGGGAAGAGCAAGGCCGCCGCGCCGCCGAGGAAGTCCGACTTCTCGTCGTCGCCGATCTCGCCGATGTATTCGATCAGCGGATGATCGAGCAGCGGTTCGATCTCTTTCTTGAAATAGTCGACGTCGACCTTGTCCACCTTGGCGGCGATCCTCAGCCGACGGCCTGCCGCCTTGGCGATGGCGATAGCGCGGTCGGGGCGCTTCTCCGGCGAGATGCGGCCGAGGAAGGCGAGGTAGCCGTCCGAACGCTCGTGGAAGGCGTAGAGGTCCGCGGTCACGCCATGCAGCACAGTGCCGGCCCAGTTGGCGAAGGGGATCGGCCGCCTCTGCGAATCCGAGATCGAGACCAGGGGGAACTGCGTCCAGCGCCAGTAGACCTCCGGCAGGTCTTTCAGATCCAGGCGCCCGTGCAGGGTGGTGAGCGTCTTGCCGGCCAGATCGGCGAAGAAGGGAAAGTGGACCATGTCGGTGTGAAAGTGGATCACGTCGAACTCGCCGGCGCGGTCGCGGACCTCGGCCAGCATGGCCATGTGGGCGGCGAGGTCCGACATCAGCGGAGCCGGGTCCAGCCGGATCGACTGGTCGCGCACCGGCGCGAGCCTGGCCTTGGTGCGCGCGTCGGCGGCGGCGAACAGGGTCACATCGTGGCCGAGGTCGACCAGAGCGTCGGTCAAATGTGCGACCAGCCGCTCGGTGCCGCCATAGAAGCGCGGCGGCACGGCCTCATAGAGCGGCGGAACTTGTGCGATTTTCATGAGGTTCTTCCCAGGTACTCAGGGTCGAAATGGCCCAGGTCGCGACGCCCTCGCCGCCCTGCACAAGCTGACGGCGGAGCCGGTTTGTTCCTGTGCGGCCGAGCAAAGTTTCGGCAGTTGTCGCGGTCGCCGGATTTCGGCCGTTTTGACCGAAGCCCGGGCGCGGCTTAGGCGTTGATCGATCGCCGCGGCGCCTATCTAGAAGGCGAGGCCCAGTCCGCCGGCCGAAGGAGGCTTGCATGCATCCCGTCGTCACCGAGGTCACCGAACGGATCATCGCGCGCAGTCGAGATTCGCGCGCATCCTATCTGGAGCATGTGGAGGCCGCCCGTCACGCCGGCCCCGGCCGGGCCAAGCTTTCCTGCGCCAACTTCGCCCACGCCTTCGCCGCCTCGCCGGAGGGCGACAAGCTGCGGATGCGCGACCCGCACGCGCCGAACGTGGCGATCGTCTCGGCCTACAACGACATGCTCTCGGCCCACCAGCCGCTGGAGCGTTTCCCGGCCATCATCAAGCAAGCGGCCGAGGCGGTGGGCGCCACCGCCCAGTTCGCCGGCGGCGTGCCGGCCATGTGCGACGGAGTCACCCAGGGGCGGCCGGGCATGGAGCTCAGCCTCTTTTCCCGCGACGTGATCGCCATGTCGACGGGCGTCGCCCTGACCCACGACGCCTTCGACGCGGCCCTGATGCTGGGCGTCTGCGACAAGATCGTGCCGGGACTGTTCATCGGCGGCCTGTCGTTCGGCCACTTGCCGGTGATCTTCGTGCCCGGCGGGCCGATGACCTCGGGCATCTCCAACGCCGAGAAGGCGCGAGTGCGGGCGCTCTACGCCGAGGGCAAGGTGACCCGCGAGGAACTCCTGGATTCCGAGATGAAGTCCTATCATGGGCCGGGCACCTGCACCTTCTACGGCACCGCCAATTCCAACCAGATGATGATGGAGATGACCGGGCTGCACCTGCCGGGTTCGGCCTTCATCCACCCCAACACCCCGCTACGCGACGCCCTGGTCGCCGCCGCGCCCCGGCGGGCCGTGGAGATCGCCCAGGGGACCAACGCCTATACGCCGATGGCCGAGGTCGTAAGCGCCAAGAGCATCGTCAACATGATCGCCGGGCTCCTGGCCACCGGCGGCTCGACCAACCACACCTTGCACCTCGTCGCGATGGCGCGGGCGGCGGGCGTGCTGATCGATTGGCGGGACTTCGATGAGCTCTCGCAGGCGACGCCGCTCCTGGCGCGGGTCTATCCGAACGGGACGGAGGACGTGAACGCCTTCCACGCGGCCGGCGGCATGGCCTTCGTGGTGCGCGAACTGCTGGACGCGGGGCTGGCGCACGAGGACGTGGTGACCGTCGCCGGCGGGGGCCTGCGCGAATACCAGAAGGAGCCGTTCCTCGACGGCGGCAGGCTGGTCTGGCGCGAGGGGACGGACAAGTCCCTGAACCTCGACATCCTGCGGCCGGCGAGCGACCCGTTCCGGCCGGAGGGCGGCATGCGGCTGCTGCAAGGCGGCCTCGGCCGCGCCGTGATCAAGACCTCGGCGGTGAAGCCGGAGCATTTGAAGATCGAGGCGCCGGCGGTGATCTTCCACGATCAGGAGGATCTGATCGCCGCCTACAAGCGGGGCGAACTGAACCGCGACTTCGTGGCGGTGGTGCGATTCCAGGGGCCGCAGGCCAACGGCATGCCCGAACTGCACAGCCTGACCCCGACCCTGGGGGTGCTGCTCGACAAGGGCCACAAGGTGGCGCTGGTCACCGACGGGCGCATGAGCGGCGCCTCGGGCAAGGTGCCGGCGGCGATCCATGTGACCCCCGAAGCGGCGGCGGGCGGCGCCATCGCCCGGGTGCGGGACGGCGACATCATCCGCCTCGACGCCGAGCGGGGCGTGCTCGACATCCTGGTGGATCACCGCGAGCTGATGTCGCGCCCGGCCGAGGTTGTTTCGCAGCCGGGGTTCGGCTACGGCCGCGAGCTGTTCGGCTGGATGCGCCGCGCGGCCGGGCCGGCCGAGCAGGGCGCCTCGGTGTTGTTCGAAGGAATCGCCGCATGAAAAGCCTGACGGCGTTCACGTTCGCCGCGGCGCTGGCCCTCGCGCCGGCGGGCCTTGCCTCGGCGCAGCCGGCGCCGGACCGGCTGGCCGCCGCCCGGCCCGTGGTGGCCAAGCTCTTTCCAGAAGGGACCTACAAGCGGCTGATGGGCTCCGCCTTCGACAAGCTCATCGCCGACACCATGGACGCGGCGATGGAGCTGCCCGCTGGCCAGATGGCGGAGCTAGGCGGGCTCGACGCCGAGGCGGCGGCCAGGATCGACAAGGCCACTGTCGCCGAGATTATGGCGATCACCGACCCGCACTACCGCGAACGCACCCAGGCCAGCATGAAGGCGATGATGGGCGCCATGACCTCGGTGATGATCGAGATGGAGCCCGACGTGCGTACGGCCCTCACCCGCGCCTACGCCCGCAAGTTCACGGCGGCTCAGCTGGGTGAACTCGACCGGTTCTTCTCCACCCCGACTGGCGCTTTCTACGCCGCCGAGTCCATGTCGCTGCAGATGGACCCGGAGATGGTGGCCGAGATGCAGGCGCTGACGCCGAAGATCCTCGAGCAGATGCCGAAGGTGCTGGAGGCCAGCAAGGCCGCCACTGCCCACCTGCCGCCGCCGCGCAAGTTCGAGGACCTGACCCCGGCCGAGCGCGCCAAGCTCTCCGAGATGCTGGGTATCGAGCAGAATGACCTCGAAAACGCGCCCCCGGCTACGGACGAGGTGAAGGCGCTATGAGCGTCATGCACGTCGGGCTGGTCGGCGACGTGGGCGGCACCAACGCCCGCTTCGCCTTGGTCGATCAGGAGCGCAAGGTCCGCTATCCGAAGACCTATCCGGCCAAGGATTTCGCCAGCCTGGACGACGCGGTCTGCGCCTACATGAAGGATACTGCCGGGCGAAAGCGGCCGACCCGCGCGGCCATCGCCGTGGCCGGGCCGGTGGTGGACGGCGAGATCGAGTTCACCAATCTGGACTGGCAGGTCTCGGAGGCCGACCTGGTGGCCAACTGCGATTTCGAGGCGGTGAAGCTGCTCAACGACTTCGCCGCCCAGGCCCTGGCCGCCCCGCGGCTGGAGCCGGAGAACCTGCACCGCATCGGCGCGGTCGAGCGCGGCGCGCCGGACGGCGCCATAGCCGTGCTCGGCCCCGGCACCGGCTTCGGGGTCGCCGCCCTGGCCCGCTCCGGCGGCCGCGACACGCCGCTTCCCAGCGAGGGCGGGCATGGCGGGTTCGCGCCGTTCGACGAGGTGGAGGACCAGATCCTCGATCGGTTGCGGGTCGAGCACGGCGGGCGGGTCTCGATCGAGCGCGTGCTCTCCGGGCCGGGCCTCGTCAGCCTCTACCGCGCCCTGGGCGAGATCGAGGGCGCGCCGGCGACCGCGGTGGAGCCGAGCGCCGTCGTCGAGGCCGCCGAGGCGGGAGACCGGCTGGCGGGCCTGGCCCTCGATCGGTTCTGCGCGATCCTTGGCGGCGTGGCTGGGGACCTGGCGCTGACCTTCGGCGCCCGCGGCGGGGTCTTTATCGCCGGCGGTATCGCGCCGCGGCTGATCGAACGGTTGGAGGCCGGCGATTTCCGCGCCCGCTTCGAGGCCAAAGGGCGGCTCGCGGACTATGTGCGCGATATCCCGACCCAGGTGATCACGCACCCCTACACCGCGCTGCTCGGCGCGGCGCGGGCGCTGGCCGAACTCGAGCGCGTGACGCTCTAGGAACCGGGCCGGAACGTCAGGCTGAAGCCGACCATGCCGCCGCCGCGCCGTTCCAGGCCATTGGCCGTGTAGGCTTGCGGGACCTTGCGCTTCACATAGCCGAGCGTGGTCTCCGTGGAGCCGTTGCGCCAGCCGACGCCGGCCTTCAGGTCGCTCACCAGTCCCCGGTCGTCGCCGCTCCAGCGGCGGGCGTCCGGCGGCAGGTCGACGGACCTGCGGGCGGCCGAGGCGTAGAGGAAATAGCCGCCTTCGTCCGGCCCGCCCGCCTTGCCCAGGGTGCGGGTGACGCGCAGTTCGGCGCCGGTGTCCGTGCCGCCAAGCGGGTTCGCCGCCGCCTGGGGCGCGAACTCCAGGCCATAGCGGCCATGCGAGGCGCTGAGCGCGGCGGGGGTGCGGCCGGGCGCGGCGGTTGGGGCGAAGACGGCGTTGGCGAGCGCTAGGTTGGCGGCTTCCACCGACATTGGCGACGGGGCTCCCTGAGGGGCCCGTTCCTGTGCGGCGACCGGCGTGGCGATCAGCACAACCCCTAAAGCCCACGAGCCCCGCATGAGGCGTTGTCTCCCTGCCTGAGCGCCCGCCGGGTTGGCGCGCGCCTTCGACAGCTCAATGGCGGAGGAGGCGAATTGGTTTCAACCGCGCGGCGGCTAAGTCACTGACAGGCGAGGCATTCCTCGTAGTCGGTGGGCGCGGCGCTTTCGAGATCGACCTCTTCGGCCGCCTCGCCGCCGGCGTGGGCCGCCCGCTGCACCGACTTGGAGCGCATGTAATAGAGTGACTTGCAGCCGCGCTCCCACGCCGTCCAGTGCAGCATGTGCAGGTCCCATTTATCGACGTCGCCGGGCAGGAAGACATTGACCGACTGGGACTGGCAGATGTCCGGCGTGCGGTCGGCGGCCAGCTCGATCACCCAGCGCTGGTCGATCTCGAAGGCCGTTTTGTAGACGTCCTTGTCGTCCTGGCTGAGGCAGTCGAGGTGTTGCACCGAGCCCTCGTTCTGCAGGATGGAATCCCACACCGACGGCGTATTGGCGCCGCGCGCTTCCAGCAGGGTCTCAAGGTAAGGGTTCTTCACCGCGAAGGAGCCCGAGAGGGTCTTGTGGGTGTAGATGTTGGCCGGGATCGGCTCGATGCCGGCGCTCGTGCCGCCGCAGATGATCGAGATCGAGGCGGTGGGCGCGATGGCCAGCTTGTGGCTGAAGCGCTCCATCACGCCGCGGTCGGCGGCGTCCAGGCAGGGCCCGCGCTCGGCGGCCAAGGCGCGCGAGGCGGCGTCGCACTGGCGGCGCAGATGCTTGAAGAGCCGCATGTTCCAGCTCTTGGCCAGCGCGCTCTCGAAGGGCACGTTCTGGCTCTGCAGGAAGGAGTGGAAGCCCATCAGGCCGAGGCCCACCGAACGCTCGCGCACGGCGGCGTAGACGGCGTTCTTCATCTCCGGCGGCGCCCGCTCGATGAAGTCCTGCAGCACGTTGTCGAGGAAGCGCATGACGTCTTCCACGAAGGTCGGATGGTCGCGCCACTCCAGGAACTTCTCGGCGTTGACCGAGGAGAGGCAGCAGACCGCGGTGCGCTCGTTCCCCAGGTGGTCCTTGCCGGTGTGCAGCATGATCTCGCTGCAGAGGTTCGACTGGCGGACGGAGAGGCCCAGTTCGCGCTGGTGGGCCGGCATGGCGCGGTTCACGGTGTCGGAGAAGATCAGGTAGGGCTCGCCGGTCTGCAGGCGGATCTCGAGGATCTTCTGCCAGAGGGTGCGGGCGTCGACCTCCTTGACCACTTCCCTGGTCTTCGGCGAGCGCAGGCCGAACATGGCGCCGTCGCGGACCGCCTCCATGAACTCGTCTGTAATCGAGATGCCGTGGTGCAGGTTCAGGGACTTGCGGTTGAAGTCGCCGGAGGGTTTGCGGATCTCGAGGAACTCCTCGATCTCCGGGTGGTGGATGTCGAGATAGACCGCCGCCGAGCCGCGGCGCAGCGAGCCCTGGCTGATGGCGAGCGT
>JADZBR010000077.1 GCA_020852035.1 Caulobacteraceae bacterium | reverse complement strand
GCTGGCGCTGATCGCGCTCGCCGCCCTGATCATCGGCTCGGGCCTGACCGGCCAGCCGAGCCTTCTCGCCGGCGGGCTTTCCGCCATCGGCGCCGGCGGGGCGGCCGAGGGGCTGGCCGCCGCCTGGACCGCGAAGGGTTCCGGCGTCTTCGTGCAGGTGGGCGGGGTGGTGGTCGGTTTCGCCCTTTTGATCGCCGCCTGCTGGCCGATCCCCGGCCACCGCACGCGCCCCGGCGCCTATCTCGCCGGCTCCTTCGGCACGCCGCTGAAGGACTTCTTCGAGCGCTTCGCCGGCCTGGCGATGCTGATCCTGGCGTTGATCTGCGTCTACCGGCTGGCGGATTTCGTGCTCAACATCATGAACCCCTTCTACCTCGACCTCGGCTTCACCAAGACCGAGATCGCCGAGGTGCGGAAGGGGTTCGGCGTCGTCGCCTCGATGGCCGGGGTGTTTGTCGGCGGCCTGTCGGTCGCCCGGCTCGGCATCCTGCGGACGATGGTGATCGGCGCCTTCGCCAGCCCGCTCTCGAACATCGTCTTCGCCTGGCTGGCGGTGCAGGGGCCCGACCTTCCGGCCCTGTTCGTCGCCATCGCCGTCGACAACTTCGCGGCCGGCTACGCCGGCACCGCCCTGATCGCCTACATGTCGAGCCTGACCAGCGCCGGCTTCACCGCCACCCAGTATGCGCTGTTCACCTCGCTCTACGCCCTGCCGGGCAAGCTCATAGCCTCGCAGTCGGGCCGCCTCGTCGAGGCGTCGGCCAGGGCCGCCGAGCCGGGCGGGCCGTTCGCCGGCCTGACCGGCCTCTTCGCGCGCCTGCCGGCCGGCTCGCTGGCCGAAGGCGCGGCCACGGCCGGCGTGACCCCGGCCATGCTGGGAGCGGGCTATCTGGTGTTCTTCCTCTATTCGACGGTGATCGGGGTGTTCGCGATCGTCCTGGCCTTCGTGGTCGCCGCCCGTTCGCCCAGGCCGCCAACCCTGGACGAGCCCGCGCCGGCCTAGAGCATTTTTCAGCGAGCCTAGCCGGCCAGACAGATCACCTGGGCGACTCGCAGGTCGCGGCGCAGGCTGTCGGCGGCGCGGCCGTAGTTGTCGATGGTGATCGCCTCGCCTGTGGGCGGGCCGGAGGACGTCGCCTCGCCGACCGCCGCCAGGGTGGCGCGCACCGTCTCCGGCGCGGTGGTGTAGACCCGGCCGCGGCGCGGGCTTTCGGCCACCGTCACCCCGATCACCCGCCCCGAGGAGTCCAGCGCCGGCGCGCCGGAAAGCCCCGCCAGGCTGCCGTCCAGACCCTCGGTGCGGCCGCTCTCGGCCCAGGCCAGCACCGGCTCCTCGCGCGCGCCGCGGCCGCGCACCACCAGGGTTTCGCGGCCGATCAGCCGGCTGGCCACCTCGCCCGGCTCGCCGGCCGGATAGCCGAGATGGAACGCCCGCTCGCCCTTGCGCAGCGGCTGGTTGAAGCCCAGCGGCAGGGCCGGGGCCCCGCCGATGGTCGTCAGGATCGCCGCCTCGCCGCGCGGATCGACCCGCACGCGGGCGGCCACGCCGCGGCCGTCGGCCACCATGATCGCCGTCTGGGCGCAGCCGTCGACCACATGCCGGGCGGTCAGCCAGGTGCCGCCCTCGTCGATGGAAAAGGCCGTGCCGCTGCCGGGCTTGGTCTGCTCGGGCACCTCCACGACCACCGACGGGTCGAAGGGCGAGGCGGGGCCGAGAGGGGCGTCTTGCCCGCCGGGCACCGGCGGCGGCGGCGGCGGGGCGTCGTCGTTCTCCTGGCGTCCGACGGCGGCGATCAGCAGCGCCAGCACCACGGCGGCGTAGACCAGCCAGTCGGGCAGGTGGGGAAAGCGCATACCGCCGGCGTCAACCCGAGAAGGCGGCGGCGAGGATCAGGGCCGAGCCCACCTTGGCGCCCGCCAGCAGGATGGCGGCGGAGATCTCCCCGTCCTGAATGCGCTGCGGCAGGCCGCGCAACAGGAAGTCCAGCAGCCTGAACACCAGCAGCTGCACGGCGATGGCGGCCACGCCCCACAGCGCCACCTCGACCACCGAGGTGGACGAGCCCAGCGAGACCGACAGCGGGATGGCCAGCCCGACGACCACCCCGGCCAGCGACAGGGCGGCGGCGGCGTTGCGGTCTCGGATCAGGGCGATCTCGCGGTGCGGCGTCAAAAGGATGTAGAGCCCCGCGCCGGCGATCAGCAGCAGAAGCGTGGCGCCCGCGTGCAGCAGGGCGATCGGAAAGCCGGTGACGAAGGCCTGGATTTCCGGCGAATTCAGCTGCGGGGGCATCGGACCTCGGGCGCGGTTCGGTTACCGGGGCGGCAGGGTTACCACGAACGGCGTGGCTTTGGGCAAGGGCTCTGTCGGGACCCTTCTCCCCTTGCGGGAGAAGGTGGCCCTCGCCAAAGCGAGGGTCGGATGAGGGGTGGAAGACGATCTTCGCCTCGACAGCGGATCGGCCGGGTGCGGACTGACAGGTCCGAGAGACCCCTCATCCGGCGCTTCGCGCCACCTTCTCCCGCAAGGGGAGAAGGGTTCAGGCCGTCGCCAGCTTGCGCCGCGCCGAGGCGCGCAGCTTCTCGCTCTCGCTCTTCAGCTGGCCGCAGGCGGCGAGGATGTCGCGGCCGCGCGGGGTGCGGATCGGCGAGGCGTAGCCGGCCTTGTTGAGCACCGCAGCGAAGGTCTCGATGGTCGCCCAGTCGGAGCACTCGTACTGCGTGCCCGGCCAGGGGTTGAACGGGATCAGGTTGATCTTGGCGGGGATGCCCTTCAGCAGCTGAACGAGCGCCCGCGCCTCGGCCGGACTGTCGTTGACGTCCTTCAGCATCACGTATTCGAAGGTCACGCGGCGGGCGTTGGAAAGCCCCGGATAGGCGCGGATCGCGGCCATGAGATCGGCGATCGGGTGCTTCCTGTTCAGCGGCACCAGCACGTCGCGCAGCGGATCGTTGGTGGCGTGCAGGGAGATGGCCAGCATGGCCTGGGTCTTCTCGCCCAGCGCCGTCAGCTGGCTGACCACGCCGGAGGTCGAGACGGTGATCCGCCGGCGCGAGATGGCGATGCCTTCGCCATCGGCGATGATGTCGATGGCCGCCGCGACGTTGTCCAGATTGTAGAGCGGCTCTCCCATGCCCATGAAGACGATGTTGGAGAGCCGGCGGTCTTCCTTGGGCGAGGGCCATTCGGAGAGGTCGTCGCGGGCGATCTGCACCTGCGCCACGATCTCGGCGGCGGTCAGGTTGCGCACCAGCGCCTGGGTGCCGGTGTGGCAGAAGGTGCAGTTCAGGGTGCAGCCGACCTGGCTGGAGACGCAGAGCGCGCCCGCCCGGCCGACGTCGGGGATGTAGACGGTCTCGATCTCGACGCCCGGCGCGGTGCGGATGAGCCACTTGCGGGTGCCGTCCTTGGAGACCTGCCGCTCGACCACCTCGGGGCGGGCGAGGGTGAAGGTCTGCGCCAGGGCCGCGCGGGTCTCCTTGGCGACGTCGGTCATCGCGGCGAAGTCGGTGAGCCCGTAGTGATGGATCCAGCGCCAGAGCTGGCTGGCCCGCATCCGCGCCTTCTCGGGTTTCACCACGCCGGCCTCGACCAGCGCGCCCGCCAGCTCGGCGCGCGTCAGCCCGGCCAGGTTCACCGGCGAGGTCGCAGCAGGCGCGGGGCGCGAAAGGTCGAGGGTGACGGACAACGTCGGCTCACATGGATTTCGGGGAGCCATAGCAGATAAGCCTTCCCCCGGTACGGGGGAAGTGGCCCGAAGGCGCAGCCGAGGGTCGATGGGGGAGGTCTGAGAATGGTCGCAAACTTCCCCCATCGACCTTCGCCCCTTCGGGTCTCAGGCCACTTCCCCCTACAGGGGGAAGGTTTTCACAGCTCCCGAAAGCGTGCGGCCTGAGCGCGCATCAGCGCCAGCGCCCAGGGGTCCGGCGTCAGCCGCGCGACGAGGGCGATGGCCTTGTTGGCCAGGCCCGGCACGGCGACGGCGCGGTTCGCCTCCACCGCCCGCAGGCCGGCGCGAGCGACGG
>JADZBR010000076.1 GCA_020852035.1 Caulobacteraceae bacterium | reverse complement strand
GTCGGCATCCGTCCGGTGCAGAAGACCACCTGCACGGGGGTGGAGATGTTCCGCAAGCTGCTCGACCAGGGCCAGGCGGGCGACAACGTCGGGGTGCTGCTGCGCGGCACCAAGCGCGAGGACGTCGAGCGCGGCCAGGTGCTGTGCAAGCCGGGCTCGATCACCCCGCACACCAAGTTCCAGGCCGAAGCCTACATCCTGACCAAGGAAGAGGGCGGGCGTCACACCCCGTTCTTCACCAACTATCGCCCGCAGTTCTACTTCCGGACCACCGACGTGACGGGGATCGTGAAGCTGAAGGAAGGCGTTGAGATGGTCATGCCGGGCGACAACGTGGAACTGGACGTGGAGCTGATCACCCCGATCGCCCTGGAAGAGCGCCGGCGCTTCGCCATCCGCGAAGGCGGCCGCACCGTCGGCTCCGGCGTGGTCTCCAAGATCGTCGAGTAATCCCCGCCGCCTCGCGCGGTAGGACAATCAGGCCGCCGAAAGGACGAGAACCTTTCGGCGGCCTTTTTGCATTTCCGAAACCACGTCGTTTCAGTTTGGGTCGCCGCGGGGGGGCGGCCTGTCGTGGGGCCGCATCGCCGAGGAGCGGGGATATCGAAGTCGAACAGCGCGAGCCGGGGGCCCTGAGCGCCACCGAGCGGCAGCTGTGGGCGGCGTTCCGACTCTCCCGACCCGAACTCGCCAGCCCCTATTTCGACCTCCGTTACGTTCTCGCCGCCGGCCAGGCGGCCCCCGGCGCCCGCATCGCCGTGATCCGCCGCCGCGGCCGGATCGTCGGCTTCCTGCCCTTCCCGCGGCGCGGCGGCATGATCCAGCCCCTGGCCGCCCCGCTGACCGACTACCACGGCGTGGTCGCCGGCCCCGGCGCGCGGATCGACGTCGCCGCCGTGGTCCGCGCGCTCGGCTGCAAGCGGTTCCGCTTCAGCGGCCTGGTCCGGGAGCCGGCCAGGGCCGCGGCCAACCTGCAGCCCAAGCCGGCGATGGTCGCCGACCTGACCGGCGGCTTCGACGCCTACCTGGAGCGCCGCGTGGCGGCGGGGCAGGGGAGCTTCCTGAAGGATAAGCGCCGGCGCCTGCGCGCCCTGGAGCGCGACCACGGGCCAGTCGCATTCAACTTAAGCGCCGATCCCGCCGAGGTGCTGGACCTGATCGTCGACCTCAAGCGTGAGCATATGACCCGCACCGGCAAGGTCGACGTCTTCGCCTGCGGCTGGACGGTCGAGCTGATCCGTAATCTCGCCGGCCACGCCGAGGGTGACTTCGGCGTCCGCTTCGCCGCCCTGCGCGCCGGTGGCCGGATCATCGCCGCCGAAGTGGGCCTGGTCTCCGGCGAAGCCTACCACCTGTGGTTCCCGGTCTACGACCCCGGCTTCGCCCGCTATTCGCCCGGCGCGCTGATGACCCTGGAGACCCTGAAGGCGCTCGCCGCCCAGGGCGTGCGGACGGTCGATTTCGGGGCCGGGGCGGAGGACTACAAGCTTTCCTTCGCCGAACCGGGCCGCGAGGTTTTCGAGGGAGACGTCATCGTCGGCGGCTGGGCCGCCGCGGGCGTCGGCGCCCTGCGCTTCGCGCTCGCTCCCGCGCCGGCGGTGAAGCGTCAGGTGAAGAAGGCCGCCAGCCGCATCGACCGGCGGCTGGACCGCATCACTGCCTGCGAGCCCCGCCTGGCCGGGCGCGTCGGCGCGGCCTCGAAATTGCTCACCCACGTGGGCAGGCGCCATCCGCGTCTCGCTTCGGTGCTCGGCGTGGTCGCGCTGAGCGCCGGAGCGGCGCTGCTTGTCGAATGAAGGATCCGATGACCGACCTCATCCCCGCCTGGACCGCCGACCAGAAGGCCGCCTTCCGCAAGGCGCCGCTGACCTTCGCGCACAAGATGGTCGAGACCGGCCTCTTCGAGGACGAGGCCCTGGCGGCCCTGCTCGACCGCTATCCGGCCGAGCTCTACGACATCAACCTCTTCGACTTCGACGCGGACGGCCAGATGCACATGCGCACCGGCGTGCGCGGCCGCCTGCCGGGCGCCGAGGTGCTGGCCGGCATCAAGGAAGGCCGCGTCTGGGTGCAGCTGCGCCGGGTCGAACAGCACTATCCCGAACTGGGCCGCGCCATCCACGCCGCCTTCGACGGCATCTCCGCCCAGTCGCCGGGCTTCAAGGCGATCCAGCTGAACGGCCAGCTGATCCTCTCGGCCCCGCAGGCCAAGGTGCCGTTCCACGCCGATGCGCCGGGGGTGGTGCTCTTCCACATGCGTGGCAGGAAGCGCCTCTGGGTCTATCCGATGGACGAGCAGCACATGCCGCAGGTCGGCATGGAGAACATCGCCCTGAAGCAGACCACCGAGGATCTGCCTTACCGCCGCGACTGGGACCAGAACGCCATCGTCTGCGAGCTGCAGCCCGGCCAGGCGCTGACCTGGCCGCTGCACGCGCCGCACCGCGTGGAGAACGTCGAGGGCTTCAACGTCTCGCTCTCGGTCGACTACCAGACCTGGGGCACGCGGATCACCAACGGCGCCTTCTACGCCAACGGCATCCTGCGTCGCCGCGGCCTGCCGGTCGCCGCCATGAGCAAGACCCCGATGGCCGCCAGAGCCGCCCTTTGGGCCGCGCACCTGGGCATGAAGCGCATGGGCCTGGTCGAAGACAGGATCGCCAACCTCAAGCGCAGCTTCGAACTTGGCGAAACCCCGGCCGCCTGAACTTGCGCCACGCTGTTTGAGGTTTCACGTCGATGACAGCGAGGTCATGACCTCGATTTAAAGTGTAACAGGACGACGCCCGGCCTAGCCTGCTTTCAACAGAACGCAGACGACCGGGCCAAACCTCATGAAAACCAAGCTCGCGCTGTTGGCGGCCGTCGCCGCCGCCACCATCGCTTCGGCCGCTCGCGCCGGCCCGTCCGTCGAGATCGAGGACGCCGTCGCGCGGGTCTCGGTGATCCCCGAGGCGCGCCAGGACGTGAAGGTCGAGTTCATCCGCACCCATCCGGGCCTGCCGATGACGGTCCGTCACGAGCGGGGGCGCACCGTCGTCGACGGGAACCTGGAGCGGCGTATCGGCGGCTGCCGCATGATCGACAACCGGGCCGGCGTGCGGGTGCGAGACGTGGGCTGGGTCGACCATGACGAGATGCCCCAGATCCTCATCCGCGTCCCGCGAGACGCCGAGGTGGCGGTCAGCGGCGCGGTGTTCGGGGCCATCGACCGCTCGGCGAGCCTGAAGCTGTCCAACGCCGGCTGCGGCGACTGGGTGGTGGCCGACGTGGCCGGGCCGATGCACCTCAACCTCGCCGGCTCGGGCGGCATCCGCACCGGCAAGGCTGGGCGCGCCAAGGTGCGCTTGGCGGGCGCGGCCGATATCCACACCCAGGCGATCCAGGACGGCCTGGAGGTCAGCGTCGCCGGCTCGGGCGATGTCGTCTCGGCCTCGGTTTCCGGGCCGCTGAACATCAGCGTGGCGGGGCGGGGCGATGTGAAGGTCGGCGGCGGCCGGGTCACCGAGATGACGGTCAATGTCGCCGGCTCCGGCGACGCCGAGCTGCGTGGCACGGCCGATAGCCTGAAGGTGCGAATCGCCGGTTCCGGCGACGTACGGGTCGACCGGGTCCAGGGCGAGGTCTCCAAGGCCATCATCGGCTCGGGCGACGTGATCGTCGGCGGGCGCAGCTAGGACCAGCGGCGGGCTAGGACTTCGACCACCCCTTCCTGCAAGGGGGAGGGGCTTTTAGAGCCCGCCCACCCTTGACCCACCGAGTCACTTCGCGTACATGCGCGCCTCCTGTTGGACCGGCTGTGCGCTTCGGCGCAGACGCGGTTCGCGGAAACGCCTGTGAGAGTGCCTAGCGTAACTTGATCGGGAAAGGGGCCCAGGCGCGAGCCGTGGGCCTAAGTCGTTTTTGCGGACTACGCGTACGGGGCGCCCGAAAGGGTCTCCGGGTTGGTCTTTGAAATGGTCGAGATCACGCGGACGGACCGCCGTCTGTAAGGGAAGAACTAGAGCGATATGGATCGTCAGAACATCCGCATCCGGCTCAAAGCCTTTGACCACCGCGTGCTGGACCATTCCACGCGCGAGATCGTCAATACGGCCAAGCGCACGGGCGCCCAGGTGCGCGGGCCTATCCCGCTGCCCACGCTGATCGAAAAATTCACCGTCAACCGTTCGCCGCACATCGACAAGAAGTCGCGCGAGCAGTTCGAAATCCGCACGCACAAGCGTGTGCTCGACATCGTCGATCCGACCCCGCAGACCGTGGACGCGCTGATGAAGCTCGACCTCTCGGCCGGCGTCGACGTCGAGATCAAGCTTTAGGAGCCGGAGAGATGCGAACCGGCATTATCGCCAAGAAACTGGGCATGGCGCGCTTCTTTGACGAAGCCGGCGTGCACGTACCCGTCACCGTGCTGAGCCTCGACGGCTGCACGGTCACCGGCCAGCGCACGCAGGAGAAGGACGGCTACGTGGCCCTCCAGCTCGGCGCGGGCGCCAAGAAGGCCAAGAACACCTCCAAGGCCATGCGCGGCCACTTCGCCAAGGCC
>JADZBR010000075.1 GCA_020852035.1 Caulobacteraceae bacterium | reverse complement strand
GCGCCCTCTCCGGAGAGTCCGGAGGCCCTCACCCTCCCGCAGGCTGCGCCGTCGGGTTTCCCTCTCCCGACCGGGAGAGGGCGCGGCGCGCACATTCCGCTTGGCGCATCCGACGTTACGCGCCCACAGTGCCGCCCGACAGACGTCGCGGCGCTGACCGGGCCTATTGGTCGACCCGGAGCGACCCGGCGCGAGCGTCCGGCGCGGCCAATGTTCGCCGTCGCCGGCGCGAGGGGGAGAAGGCCAGAATGAACCCGAGGATCTTCGTCCTCGCGCTCTCGACCTTCGCGTTCGGCTCGGCGGCGTTCATCTTCGCCGGCCTGCTCGAGCGGATGGCGGCGGATATCGGCGTCTCCACCGCCGCTGCCGGCCAGCTTCAGACCGCCTATGTGATCGCCGCCGCCCTGGTGGGGCCGCCGCTGGCCTTCATGCTCGGCAAGCGCGACAGGAAGCGCATCCTGCTGATCGCCCTGACCCTGGCGGTGGCGCTCAACCTCGGCTGCGCGGTGTCCGACCGGTTCGAGGTGCTGGCGGTGCTGCGGGTCTGCTCGGGCATGGTGGCGGCGCTGGCCGGACCGGCGGCGGCCAGCGCGGCGGGCACGCTGGCGCCGATCGAGCGGCGCGGCTCGGCCATGGCGGTGGTCTCCAGCGGCATGACGTTGGCGTTCCTGCTGGGGATTCCGATGGGCAGCGTGGTGGGGGCCTATTTCGGCTGGCGCTCGACCTTCCTGCTGGCCGCGGGGCTGGCCGCCTTCGCGCTGGTGGCCATCGCCCTGGTGCTGCCGCCGGTGCATCCGCAGCCCAACCCGCCGGGCTTCGAGCTGCGCTGGCGCAGGATCGTCGCGCCGCTGCTGGCCACCTTCCTGGGGTTCGGCGCCAACATGCAGGTCTCCACCTACATCGCCACGGTGGTGCGCGTGCAGACCGGCGTCGAGGGCGCCGGGATCGCGGCCTTCCAGATGGTGGTGGGCATCGGCAGCATCTTCGGCCTGTCGCTCGGCGCGCGGCTGGCCGACCGGGGGCGCACCGAATACGTCACCTGGTCGCTGGTGGGCATCGCCGGGGCGGCGGTGCTGCACCTGATCGCCCTGCACCATCTGGCGCCGGCCGGCTGGCCCACCTACGCGCTGTCGGCCTTCGCCTTCATCGCCGCCTCGACGGCGCTGTTCTCGGTGGGGCCGATGAACAATGTGCGGCTGGTCAGCGTCGCCGGGCCGAACGCGCCGTTCGCCCTGGCGCTATCGGGGTCGTCCGCCTCGATGGGCCAGGCGTTGGGCGCGGCGGTGGGCGGGGCGCTCCTGGCGGGGTTCGGGGCGCAGGCGATCCCGCTGGGGATGACGAGCGTGGCCCTGATCGGGGCGGTGCTGTTCACGCTCGCGGCGAAGAAGCTGGTGTAGCGCCTTCCCTCCCCACGAGGGGGAGGGAGATCAGAGCAACCCCTTCCGCGCGGCTTTCAGGAAGACGCTGGGGAGGACGTAGAGGTCGGCCTTCGCGCGCCACTCGAACGGGCCGTCGCCCTCGGCGCTCAGCACCTTCAGCGTCAGGGCGAAGTGGGTGAAAACGTGCTCGACCTCGCCCGCCTCGCGCCAGGCTGCCCCGTCTGGGGCCGCCGCGGCGATCTCCGCCTCGCCCGGAGGCGACACGGTCCAGCCGGTGGTCGGCAGAGCGAGCATCCCGCCGAGCAGGCCCTTCGGCGGGCGGCGCACCAGCGCCACCTTCTCGCCCCGCGTCAGCACGAAGGCGACGCCGTGGCGGCGCGGCCGTTCGGCTCTGGCCGCCTTGCGGGGAAAGGTCTCGGGGGCGCCGCGCGTGGAGGCGGCGCAGGCGTCGCTGATCGGGCAGGCCAGGCACAGCGGCGCCTTCGGCCGGCACACGGTCGCGCCCAGGTCCATCAGCGCCTGCGCCCAGTCGCCCGGCCGCTCGCTGGTGACAAACCGGGCCGCCAGCACTGTCAGCTCAGGCTTGGCGGCGGGCAGCAGCGTCTCCACCGCGAACAGCCGCGCCATCACCCGCTCGACGTTGCCGTCGACCACATTGGCCGCCCGGTCGAAGGCGATCGCCGCCACCGCCGCCGCCGTATAGGGGCCGAAGCCGGGCAGGGCGCGCAGTTCGGCCTCGGTGTCCGGGAAGACGCCGCCGTGCTCGCCCGCCACCGCGCGCGCGCAAGCCAACAGGTTGCGGGCGCGGGCGTAGTAGCCGAGGCCCGCCCAGGCGGCCATCACCTCGCCGTCGTCCTCGGCCGCGAGGTCGCAGACGGTCGGCCAGCGGGCGGTGAACTTCAGGAAGTAGGGCGTGGCATGCGGCACGGTGGTCTGCTGCAGCATCACCTCGGAAAGCCACACCCGGTAGGGATCGGGCCGCATCCCCGCCGCCCGTTCGGCCGGGCCGACGCGCCAGGGCAGCCGCCGGGCATGGGCGTCGTACCAGTCGAGCAGGCGGGCGCGGACGGCGGCGGGGGTCACGTCCCTCGCCTAGCATCTCGCGCGGCTGCAGATGAAGCGCTAGGGTCGCGGGCCATGCCCCGCCGCCTGCCCACACCCGCCGAGGCCGCCGAGATCCTGGCGCGGCGCAAGACGCGGCCGGCGCACCGCCCGCCGCCGGCCGCCGGCCGGGCGCTGAACAAGACCCTGCGCGAGCTCGACGACCGCTTCGGCAAGGGCGCTGGGGCGCTCACCGCCCGCTGGCGCGAGATCGTCGGCGAGACGCTGGCCCGCCGCACCGAGCCTACCAAGCTGACCAAGCCGAAGTCCGGCGGCGGAACGCTGGAAATCAAGGTCGCCGGCCCGGTCGCCACCCTGATCCAGCACCAGGCGCAGGACATCCTCGCCCGCGTGAACCTGATCCTCGGCGAGGGCGCGGTCACCCGGCTGCGCATCGTCCAGGGCCCGCTCACCGTCGGCCTCAACGCCGATGGCGCAAAGCCGCCGCGCCGCCGCCTGCCGCCGCTGGACGCGGGCGCGGAGGCCCGGCTGGCCGACAGCCTCGCCGCCGCGCCGGAGGGTGCGCTGAAAGACGCGCTGATCAACCTGGGGCGTGGGGTGTTGAGGCAAGGGCGTTGATCAGCGGCGCCGACCCTTCTCCCCTTGCGGGAGAAGGTGGCGCGAAGCGCCGGATGAGGGGTTGAAGATGCGGTCCGCTGCGACAGCGGATCGGCTGGGCGCGGATGGCGAGGTCTGAGAGACCCCTCATCCGACCGGCTCCGCCGGCCACCTTCTCCCGCAAGGGGAGAAGGACCCTGGAGCGCATTGACTTTCGCCCCTCCGCGCCGCCTTCGTCCGCCATCATCCCGCCCCGCTGCATCCGCAAGGGAATCGGGCTTAACTGTCCAATCGAACCTCAAGAGGTCTTCCGAAGATGACCCCCTTCTCCCGCCGCTCCCTGCTGCTGGCCGGCGCCGCCATCGCCGTCGCCAGCTGCAGCCAGGCCAATGGCGCGAAAAGCCCCGCCGCCGGCGAGATGTCGCTGGGCAAGGCGAACGCCCCGATCACGGTGATCGAGTACGCCTCCTTCTCCTGCGTCCACTGCGCGGTGTTCAACAACGAGGTCTTCCCGCAGATCAAGGCCAAGTACATCGACACCGGCCAGGTGCGCTGGATCTATCGCGAGTTCATCACCCCTCCGGCCGAGCTGGCCGCCGCCGGCGCCCTGCTCGCCCGCTGCGCCGGGCCCGGCAAGTACTTCAACGTCGCCGACGCCATCTTCCACGGCCAGGAGGAGATGTTCCGCACCGGCGACATGCGCGGGGTCCTGCTGCGCGTCGCCCAGTCGGCCGGCATGACCGAGGCGCAGTTCCAGGCCTGCGTCACCGACGACAAGGCCATCCAGGACTTCAACAGCCGCATCGAGGGCTACGCCAAGACCGACAAGATCACCTCCACGCCCACCTTCATGATCAACGGCAAGAAGGTGAAGGAAGGCGAGATGAGCCTGGCCGAGTTCGACGCCTTCGTGGCCGCGGCGAAGAAGAAATAGCGGGGTCTCAAGGAGCGCCCTTGCACTTCCAGCGGCTGCGCCTTTCGGGCTTCAAGTCCTTCGTCGAGCCGACCGAGCTTCGCATCGAGCCCGGCCTGACGGCGATCGTCGGGCCGAACGGCTGCGGCAAGTCGAACCTCCTGGAAGCGCTGCGCTGGGTGATGGGCGCCAACTCCGCCAAGGCGATGCGCGCCGGCGGCATGGACGACGTGATCTTCGCCGGCTCGGGCAATCGTCCGGGCCGCAACCACGCCGAAGTCTCCCTGACCATCGACAACGCCGAGCGCAAGGCGCCGGCGGCGTTCAACGCCGACCCGGTGCTCGAGGTGGTGCGCCGCATCGACCGGGGCGAAGGCTCGACCTACCGCATCAACGGCCGCGAGGTGCGGGCGCGGGACGTGCAACTGCTCTTCGCCGACGCCTCCACCGGCTCGAACTCTCCGGCCCTGGTGCGCCAGGGGCAGATCTCCGAGCTGATCGGCGCCAAGCCGCAGAACCGGCGGCTGATCCTGGAGGAGGCGGCCGGGGTCTCGGGCCTGCACACCCGCCGCCACGAGGCCGAGCTGCGCCTGCGCGCCGCCGAGACCAACCTCGCCCGTCTCGACGACGTCGCCCGCGAGCTGGAGCAGACCCTGAACCGGCTGAAGCGCGAGGCCCGCCAGGCCGAGCGCTACAAGAAGGTCGCCGCCGACATCCGCGCTTTGCAGGGCGCCCTCGCCTACGCCCGCTGGGCCGAGGCCAAGGCCGCCGCCGAGGCGCTGACCGCCGAAGCCCAGGGCAGCGAGGCCGCCGTCGAGGCCGCCGCCCGCGCGGTCGCCGCCGCGACCACCGCCGCGCTTGAAGCCGAGGCCGCCATCAAGCCGCTGCGCGAGGCCGAGACGGTGGCCGCCGCCGTGCTGCACAAGCTCGCCATCGACAAGGACCGCCTGGACCGCGAGGGCGAGATCCTCGCCGCCGAGGTCGCCCGGCTGGAGGCCGAGAAGGCGCGCATCGCCGCCGACCGCGCCCGCGAGAGCCAGATCGCCGAGGAGGCGGCCCACGCGCTGGAGGGCCTGACCCTCGACATCGCCGCCCTGGAAGCCGCCATCGCCGCCGCGCCCGAGCGCGTGCCCGCCCTGATGGCCGCGCTGGAGGCCGCCGAAACCGCGCGCGCCACGGCCGAGGCGCAGGTCGAGACCCTGGCCACCGAGGCCGCCGCCGCCGAGGCCCGCCGCCGCGCCTCCGCCGAGCGGCTGGAGCAAGCTCAGGGCCGCGTCGCCCGCACCCGCCGCGCCCTCGACCACGCCAGGGCCGAACGCGCGGCCCTTGACGCCGCCGCCGACCCGGCCGTCGCCGCCGCGCGCGAGAAGCTCGCCGAGGCCGAAGCCGCCCTCGCCGCCGCCCGCGCCGCGCTGGAGGCTGCCGAAACCGCCCGCGGCGACGCCGCCCGTGCCGAAACCGCCGCCCGCGAGGCGGCCCGCAAATCCGAGGACCAACTCGCCCGCCTCACCGCCGAGGCCCGCGCGCTGGCCCAGCTCACCCAGACCACCCGCAAGGGCGGCTTCGCCCCGGCGCTGGACGCGGTGAAAGTCACTCGCGGGTTCGAGGCCGCCCTCGCCGCCGCCCTGGGCGATGACCTGGAGGCCGCGCTCGACGCCAAGGCGCCCGCCTGCTGGGGCGGCGCGGAGGCCCGCGCCCCGGCCTGGCCGGCGGGCGTCACGCCGCTGGCCGGCGAGGTCGAGGCCCCGCCGGCGCTGGCCGCGCGGCTGGCCTTCGTGGGCGTGGTCGACCGGGTGAAGGGCTCGGCCCTGCAAGGCGCCCTGCCCCCCGGCGCGCGGCTGGTCTCGAAGGAAGGCGACCTCTGGCGCTGGGACGGCTTCGTCTCCCGCGCCGACGCGGTGAAGCCCGCCGCCGCCCGGCTGGAGCAGAAGACCCGCCTCGCCGAGCTGGAAGACCAGATCGAAAAGCTCTCCCCCGCCGCGCGCGAGGCCGCCGAGACCCAGAAGGCCGCCATCGCCGCCCTGCGCGAGGCCGAGGCCGCCGTGCAGGCGACCCGCCGGGCCCCCATCGAGGCCGACCAGGCGCTGACGGCCGCTAGAGCCGCCGTCGAGAAGCTGGACCGCGAAGCCGCTCGCCGCGAGGCCCACGCCCGATCGCTGGACGACGTGATCGCCCGCTTCGAGGCCGAACTCGCCGAGGTCGAGGCCGAACTGGCGGCCGTCGAGTTCGTCTTCACCCCGGAGGACGACGCCGGGATCGCCGAACGCCTCGCCGCCGCCCGCGCCGCGGCCGTCCCCGCCCGCGAAGCCGCCGCCGAGGCCCGCTCGACCCTCGACGCCGAGGTGCGCGAGCGCGACGGCCGCGCCCGGCGGCTGGAAGCGCTGGTGAAGGACCGCGACGGCTGGACCTCCCGCGCCGGGGTCGCCGCCAAGCGCCTGGCGCAGCTGGAGGAGGGTTCGACCCAGGCCGACGCCGCGCTGGACGCCGCCCGCGAGGCGCCCGCCACGCTGGAGACCCGCCGCGAACGCCTGCTGGACGAACTGGCCGCCGCCGAGACCCGCCGCAACGGCGCCGCCGACGCCATGACCGCCGCCGAAAGCGCTAGAGCCGAAGCCGACCGCACCCTGCGCGCCGCCGAGCACACCGCCGCCGAGGCCCGCGAGGTGCGCGCCGCGTTCGCCGCCCGCAAGGAGGCCGCCGACGCGCGCTACACCGAGCTGACCGAGGAAATCCGCAGCCAGTCCGGCGTCGAGCCCGAGCAGCTGGCCCTTAAGATCGGCGAGGACGCCGTCGCCATTCCCGCCGACGCCGGCGGGGTGGAGCAGCATCTGGCCAACCTGGAGCGCCAGCGCGACGCCATCGGCCCGGTGAACCTGCTGGCCGCCGAAGAAGCCCAGGAACACGCCCAGCGGCTTGAAACCCTGCAGACCGAGCAGGCCGACCTCTCCGAGGCCGTGCAGCGCCTGCGCCAGGCGATCCGCGAGCTGAACGGCGAGGGCCGCGAGCGCCTGCTGGCCGCCTTCGAGGTGATCGACGGCCACTTCCGCGCGCTCTTCACCACCCTCTTCGAGGGCGGCCAGGCCGAGCTGCGGCTGGTGGAGTCCGACGACCCGCTGGAGGCCGGCCTGGAGATCTTCGCCTGCCCGCCCGGCAAGCGCATGGCCGCCATGAGCCTGATGAGCGGCGGCGAACAGGCGCTCACCGCCATGGCGCTGATCTTCGCGGTGTTCCTGGCCAATCCGGCGCCGATCTGCGTGCTCGACGAGGTCGACGCCCCGCTGGACGACGCCAATGTCGACCGCTTCTGCAACCTCTTGGACGCGATGCGCCGGCGCACCGCCACCCGCTTCATCTGCATCACCCACAACCCGGTGACCATGGCCCGCATGGACCGCCTGTTCGGCGTCACCATGGGCGAGCGCGGCGTCTCGCAGCTGGTCTCCGTCGACCTGCGCCAGGCCGAGGCGCTGGCGGCGGAGTAGGGCTCAGCCGCCGTAGGGCCGGGCCTTGCCACGCTGTTCGCGGCTCCAGGTCAGGGCGGCGAACTTGGCGGCGTCCTCCACGTCTTCGCGCGCCAACATGTGCCAGAAGCCCTCGAGCACCGCGCCCAGCCAGAGCGCATCCAGACCCGCCAGTTCACCCGCCGAGAGCGGCCGGCGCTCCAGATAGCCGTCCACCACCGCATCGTGATAGCCGCGCCGCGCGTGGGCTACATCGGCGGCAAGGACATCGAGGCGCGCATCGTCGAAATCGAAGACCCCGATCAGGCGACCGTCGCGCATGCGCAGGTTCCAGGGCGCGAAGTCGCCATGCACCGGGTGCTGCGGCAGGTCGGCCAGGGCCTGCAGCCGCGGCGCGATCGCCTCGCTCGTAGCGTCCACCTGGTCGGCCAGACGCGCGTCGAGCCTTGCAAGGCGCGCCAGCAGCGCTTCGCGATCCGGTCCGCCGTCCGGCGGCGCGGCGGCAGCCGTCAGCGATCGTCGTTCGGGCTTCTGGTCCATGCAGACGTGCGCCGACATTACGTCGTGCAGCTCCGCGAGCCTGCGGCCCAGCTCGCGATAGCCCGCAGCACCCAGCCGCAGCGCTCGCCCGCTGACGAACGGGAATAGCACATAGACTTCGCCGTCGACCGTCAGCGGTCCGGCCAGCGGCGCTGCGGCGGGATAGCCGGCCTCAGCCAGCCGCCGGAGCAGCTCCAGTTCCCAGGCGATGGCGTCCGGTGTCCAGCGCGCGCCCTTGCCGTAGCGGCGCAGCACGAGCTGCGCCCCGTCGGCTGCGACCCGCCAGTGGCTGTTGTGCCCATGCTTGATCAGCCGCACGCGCTCGGCGCGCACGCCGACCTCCGCAAGAACTCCGCGCAGCGTCATGGGCGAGGTATGGCCGGATTCGGCGGAGCTTGACGCGCTCACCCTGCTCATTCCGCGTCATCCTAGGCCTTGTGCCTAGGATCCCTCGGCCCGCTACTTAGACCTGGCCAGCTTGGCCACGGCGGGGAAGCGGAGGCAGGGATCCTAGGCACAAGGCCTAGGATGACGCAGTTGGAGTGGATGGCGTCATTTCCACAATAATTTCAACGCACTAAAACCTCCTCACGAATCCTTGACGCACTGCGGCGCCGTCTATAGGTTC
>JADZBR010000074.1 GCA_020852035.1 Caulobacteraceae bacterium | reverse complement strand
GCCAGGCGCGTCGGGGCCGTTGCGGAATTCCTTTTCGAACTTCATGCCGGCCACGGCGCCGGCCAGGTAGCGGCCGGCCTGGCGCTTGTTGGCGGCGCCGATGACGTTCTCCACCAGCCAGACCAGGGACTGGACCTCGTCGCGGGCCGAGCGGTCGCGGGACAGGTAGCCCTCCACGAAGTCGGCGGTGAGCAGCGAGCGCGAGCGGGTGACGAAGGCGGCCTGGACATCGTCCAGCGGCACCAGGCTGTCGGCGGCGGCGGTGAGCGCCATGGCCAGCGCCCGCATCACCTCGATCTCGGCCACCGGATCATTGGGCTTCAACCGCCGGGGGCCGGTCAGGTCACGCAGCACCCGCTTGGCGATGGCGACGCGCACCGCCTGGAAGTCCTCGGTGGCCAGCCACTTGGCCAGGCGTTCGGTGGCCTCGGTCTGGGGCGGCATGATCTTGGCCACCATGGGCTCGATCTTCATCAGCGCCTCGACCGCGCCGGCCGCCGCCAGCCGGCTCATGGCCGCCAGGCGCACGCCCAGGTCCAGGTCCTTGCCGATCAGGTCGTCCAGCCCGGCGCGGGAGCCCAGGATCTCGGCCAGGGGCTGTTCGATCACCGACAGCGCCAGCCCCCGGGGCGGGCCGAAGGTCGGGGCGGCGTCGGCCAGGTCGAGCAGGCGCAGCACCTTTTCCGACCAGTTGCGGCCGGGCGCGATGGAGGCGGCGACGCCGGCGCCCAGCAGGTAGGTGCGCTCCGGCTCCTTGCTGACCCGCTCGGCGGCCTTGGCGAAGCCTTCCTTGTCGACGTCGGGCAGGTTCCCTTTGCGGGCGTCCTTCAGGATCCGCTCGATGGCCCGCTCGGTCAGGGCCTGGAAGGTGCGCATCAGCTCGTGCACGGACTTGCCGCGGGCCTGGGCCTCGGGGATGGCGATCTTCTGGATAGCGTGCTGCAGGTCGGTGCCTGAGCTCTCCAGCTCCTCCACCAGGTCCGGGCGGTGCAGAAGCTCGAAGGGGGTGGCGCTGCGGCGGTCCAGCCAGTTGTCCAGCAGCCGTCCGATCCGCTCGCGGGCGTGGGCGGTGTAGAGGTCCTGGGGCGTGAAGCAGAGCGGCTCGTTGTCGCGCTCGGGCTGGGCCTTCTTGGCCGGCTCGGCGGCGCCCAGGGTCAGGATGGAGACGGAGCGGAACTCGCGGGTCTCGGGGTCCAGGGTCTCCTTGTTGACCCGCACCGCCACGACCTTGCCGGCCTTCATCATCTCTTCGGCGGACTTCACCGCCAGGCCGCGATCCTCGGTGGCCATGTCGAGGGTCCAGGCGCCGCCCACCGCCTTGCGGATGAAGAGCTCGTAGTGAATTTGCGCGCCGGCCATGCCCGTCCCCCGTGGTCGAACAAGGGTCTCCCAACAAGCTTAAGGTGAGATTTATCGCCGCAGCCTAGGGATCAGACGCAGGCCGTTTTCGTTTCAGCCCTGATAGAGCTCGGCCACACTCGCCCCATTGAGGCCATTGTGCGGTACGATTAGCTTGCGAACACCTCCACCGTTCGCAACAGCGAAGGACACGACCCCAAGACATGGCCAAGATCACCCTGGTGGACGACGACGAAAACATCGTCACGTCGGTCAGCCTCGCCCTCGAAAGCCACGGCCATACGGTGAAGGCCTATTATGACGGCGCCGCCGGGCTCGCTGCGCTGGAGAACGACCCGCCGGACCTGGCGATCCTGGACGTGAAGATGCCGCGCATGGACGGCATGGAAGTGCTGCGCCGCCTGCGCCGGACCTCCGACCTGCCGGTGATCATCCTGACCTCGAAGGACGAGGAGATCGACGAGATCCTCGGCTTCAACCTCGGCGCCGACGACTACATGCACAAGCCCTTCAGCCAGCGGCTCCTGCTGGAGCGGGTGAAGGCGGTGCTGCGCCGCTCGGGCGCGCCCCTGGACGACACCGGCGCGCCGGCGGCGCCGGCCGGCGAGAGCGACAAGGCGCTGAAACGCGGCAAGCTGACCCTCGACCCGGCGCGCCACGACTGCCTGTGGGACGGCAAGCCCGTGAAGCTGACGGTCACCGAGTTCCTGCTGCTGCAGTCGCTGGCCCAGCGGCCGGGATTCGTGAAAAGCCGCGACAACCTGATGGACGCGGCCTACGACGATCAGGTCTATGTCGATGACCGCACCATCGACAGCCACATCAAGCGGATGCGCAAGAAGTTCCGTGAGGTCGACCCCGAGTTCGACGCCATCGAAACCCTCTATGGCGTCGGCTACCGATACCGCGAAAGCTGAGCGGCCCAGGCGCCGTTCGTTCTGGGCGTGGCTGCCGGGCTCGCGGCTCGGGCGGCTGATCATCGTCCTCAACGCGCTGGGCCTCTTCGTGCTGATCGGCGGGGCGCTGGTGCAGAACGAGCTGCGCCGGGGCCTGGTCAACGCCCGCATCGACAGCCTGACCACCCAGGGCGAGCTGATCGCCACGGTGATCGACCGGGCCGCCACGGTCGGCGAGCCCGAACCGCAGATGGACGCGCAGGTGGCCAGCGAGATCCTCTCGCTGCTCTCCAACCCCCGCTCGCAGCGGGCGCGCCTGTTCGATGCGCAGGGAAACCTGATCGCCGATTCCTACCTGGTCGCCGATCGGGTGGAGCAGCGCGAGCTGCCGCCGGCCCGGCCGCGCGACGAGCGCTTCAACCTGCGCCGGGCGCTGTCGCCGGACCCGCCGGAAGCCGGTGTCGCGCGCCAGGCCCTGCAACAGGAAGTCGCCGAGGCTCTGCGCGGCGGGCGGCCGGCCGGTCTTCGGCGCGCCCAGGGCGGCGAGCGGGTGGTCTCGGTCTCGATCCCCATCCAGCACGTCAAGGCGGTGCTCGGCGTGCTGACCCTGGAAGCCAGCGACGTGGACGAGATCATCGCCGCCGAGCGGGCCAACCTGATCCCGTTCATCCTCATCGCCCTGGCGGTGACGCTGACCTCCTCGATCCTGCTCAATAACCTGATCGCCCAGCCGGTGCGCCGGCTCTCCTTCGCAGCCGACCGTGTGCGGCTCTCGCGCGCCCGCGCCATCTCCCTGCCCGACCTCGCCGAACGGGACGACGAGCTGGGCGACCTCACCCGCTCGCTGGAGGACATGACCCATTCGCTCTCCGAGCGGATGGACGCCATCGAACGCTTCGCCGCCGATGTGGCGCACGAGATCAGGAACCCGCTGACGTCCCTCCGTTCGGCCGTGGAGACCCTCGACATCGCTCCCGACGGTCCGGCCAAGGAGCGACTGCTGGCGATCCTCAAGGTCGATGTCCAGCGCCTCGACCGGCTGGTGACCGACATCTCCAACGCCTCGCGGCTGGACGCCGAGCTGTCGCGCGAGGCGCCCCGGCGCTTCGACCTCGCCCACCTGCTGGCCGACATCGCCGCGCTCTACCAAGCGGCCCTGAAGCCCGGCGATCCGCGGGTGCGGCTGATCGCCCCCGAGCACCTGGGCGAGGTGATGGTGATGGGCCGCGAGGGGCCGCTGGCGCAGGTGGTCCGCAACCTGATCGACAACGCCCGCTCGTTCAGCCCGCCGGGCGGCGAGGTGCGCCTGTCGCTGACCCGCGCCCACGGCCAGGCCATCGTCAGCGTCGATGACGACGGCCCCGGCGTGCCGGCCGAGAACCTGGAGACCATCTTCGAGCGGTTCTACACCTCGCGGCCGAAAGGCGCGGCGTTCGGCGTCAACTCCGGCCTGGGACTCTCCATCGCCCGGCAGATCGTCGAGGCGCACTCCGGGCGCATCTGGGCGGAGAACCGCAAGGCGGCCGACGGCCAGGTCGCCGGCGCCCGCTTCCGTGTCGCGCTCGCCGAGGCCGCCCATTGACCCGCCACGCCGGCCTCCTCGCCCTGCGCCGCAACCGCCGCTGGGAAGGGGCGCTCATCGAAGGCCCCTCCGGCGCCGGCAAGAGCGGCCTGGCGCTCAGGGCGCTGGCGGAGGGGTTCCGCCTGGTCGCCGACGACCGGGTGATCGTCTGGGCCTCGGGCGGCGCGCTGTACGGCCGCGCGCCGCCGCCGCTGGCCGGCCTCATCGAGGCCCGGGGAGTGGACGTGCTGCCGGAGGCCGCCGTCGCCTTCGCCCGCATCGCGCTGCTGGTCGAGGACGGCGCGGGCGAGCGCATCCCCGAGCCGGCGACGACCGAGCTCTGCGGCCTGGCGGTTCCGCGCCTGACCCTGTGTCTTTCCGATCCCGCCGCGCCTGCGAAACTGCGTCGCGCCCTGGCGCATCTTGGAAGTCGGCGGTGAGAAGGGTATCAAGCGCGCTTTCGCGCCGCACAAGGCGCGGATGGGGGAGCATTCCCGCTTTGAAAGTCCACCGATGATCGGCTTGGTGATCGTCACCCACGGGCGATTGGCTGCGGAGTTCGTCTCGGCGATGGAGCACGTGGTCGGGCCGCAACCCGCCGTCGTGGCCATCTGCATCGGCCCCGAGGACGACATGGAGAAGCGCCGCCAGGACATCCTGGCCGCCTGCGCCCGTGTCGACGGCGGCGGCGGGGTGATCCTGCTGACCGACATGTTCGGCGGCACGCCCTCCAACCTCGCCATCTCGGTGATGGAGCAGACCCGGGCCGAGGTGATCGCGGGCCTCAACCTGCCGATGCTGATCAAGCTCGCCAGCGTGCGCACCCGCGAGCCGCTGCAGAAGTGCGTCGCCTGCGCCCAGGAGGCCGGGCGCAAATACATCTCCGTCGCCTCCTACGTCCTCGCCGGCGACAAGTGACGGCGAGCGCCACCGTCGAGATCGTCAACGAGCGCGGCCTGCACGCCCGCGCCTCGGCCAAGTTCGTCAAGCTGGCGGCCAGCTTCGAGGCCGACGTGCGCGTCACCAAGGATGGCCAGACCATCGAGGCGGCCTCGATCATGGGCCTGATGATGCTCGCCGCCGGCCCCGGCTGCTGCATCGACATCACCGCCACCGGCGACGAGGCCGAGGAAGCCGTCGCGGCGCTGGTCGACCTGGTGGCGCGGCGATTCGACGAGGAACGCTAGAAGCCCCTCCCCCTTGAGGGGAGGGGTTGGGGTGGGGGTGTCAG
>JADZBR010000073.1 GCA_020852035.1 Caulobacteraceae bacterium | reverse complement strand
GTTCACCGCCGAGGACCGCAACACCGCCGCCGACCGCACCCGGCGCAACACCTTCGACAACCGGGTCTATGGCGGTGGGGTGGAACTGCACTCCGAGTTCGGCCAGGGCGCGGTCACGCACCGGCTGGTCTATGGCGGCGACCTCTCCCGCACGCGCCAGGAGGGCGTGCGCGACGGCACCGTGCCGCCGGTGGGCGAACCCTTCCCGACGCGGGCCTTCCCGAACACCGACTACACGCTCGCCGGCGCCTTCATCCAGGACGAGATCGCGCTCTTCGATGGCCTGCTGACGATCTATCCGGCGCTGCGCTACGACTGGTACGAGATCGACCCCAAGCCGGACCCGACCCTGCCGCCGTTCACGCCCGCGAAATCAAGCGGCGACCGCGTCTCCCCCAAGCTCGGCGCGCTCTTCCAGCCGACGGAAAAGCTCGGGTTCTTCGTGAACTACGCCGAGGGCTTCAAGGCGCCTTCGCCGAGCCAGGTGAACAACGCCTTCGCCAACCCGATCCAGAACTACCGCTCGGTTCCCAACCCGGACCTCAAGCCGGAGACCAGCCGGACGGTCGAGGGCGGCGTGCGCTGGACCGAGGCGAACTGGTCGCTCGGGGTCACCGGCTTCCACGGCGAGTACGAGGACTTCATCGAGCAGGTGATGGTCAGCGGCAGCTTCACGCCCGCCGACCCAGGCGTCTTCCAATACATCAATCTCGGCAAGGTGAAGATCGGCGGGGTCGAGGCCCGCGGCGCGCTGCAGCTGGACAACGGCTTCGGCGGCCTGCTGGCGGCCTCCTACGCCAAGGGTGACGCGATCGCGGACGGCAGGGCGCCGCTGGACAGCGTCGATCCCTTCAAGCTGGTGGTGGGCGCGACCTACCGCGATCCGGCCGGGCGGTTCGGCGGTCAGCTGATCGCCACCCACTCGGCGGGCAAGAAGGCCAGCCGCGCCGCCTGTTCGGCCAGCTGCTTCCTGCCAGACGATTTCACCATCCTGGACGCCACCGCCTACTGGAACATCGGCGAGCGGGCCACGGTGCGCGCGGGCGTGTTCAATATCACCGACGAGAAATACTGGTGGTGGGGCGATGTCCGCGGCGTCGGGCGCACCTCCACCACCCTCGACGCCTACACCCAGCCGGGGCGCAACTACGCCGTCTCGCTCACGCTTCGTCTTTAAGGGATCGCCATGACCAGGACCCCGCTCAGCCTTCTGCTCGCCGCCGCCGTGCTGGCCGCGGCGCCCGCCGGGATCGCCCGCGCCCAGGCCCCGGCCGCCATCGAGGCGCAGGCCAGCCAGGCCCGCGACCGACAGTCGATCCTGGCGATGGCCGGCGACTACCGCGTGCGGTTCGACATGCGCGAGACCGTGCCCTTCGTGGCGGGTTACGAGCCCCTCGATCCCAAGCAGAGCGGCGGCTACGAGAGCGTGCGGGTGGTCGAGGACAGCCCCGGCAAGATCGTGCTGCAGCACCTGCTGGTGGTGCAGCATGACGGCAAGCCGATGGTGATCAAGCACTGGCGGCAGGACTGGGTCTACGAGCCGGCCAGCGTGCTGACCTATGAGAAGTCGAACCGCTGGGTGCTGACGCCGGTCAGCGCGGCCGAGCGCAAGGGGGCCTGGTCGCAAACCGTCTGGCAGACCGACGATTCGCCGCGCTACGGCGGCGTCGGGCGCTGGGAATACGACAATGGCGTCGCCCGCTGGGAGTCCGGCGAGACCCTGCGTCCGCTGGCCCGGCGCGACGCGGTGAAGAAGCCGGTCTACGGCTGGTACGTCGGGACCAACCGCCACGCCTTGACGCCCGACGGCTGGGTGCACGAGCAGGACAACGCCAAGATCGGGCTGAAGGACGGCAAGCCGCAGACCTTCGTCCACGAGGTGGTGATCAACACCTACGACAGAAACTCGACCTACGAGATCGCCGCGGCCGACGCCTACTGGACCGCCACCAAGGGCTACTGGGCGGCCGTGCGCCAGGCCTGGGACGCGGCCATCGCCAAGGACCGTGGGGTTGCGGTGACCGAAGAGGCCGAGAACGGCTCGGTGACCGGGCCCAGGCTGATGGCCCTGGCCGAACAGGTCGCCGGCGGGGCGATGGACGAACGGTCGGCCATCGCCGAGGCCCGCACCCTGATCGGCGGGCCGGCGCGCACCCAGCCGCTGGCGGCGCTGAAGTAGGAGCGGGGGAGGCTACCGCGATCGGCTAAGATAGGCGTCGGCGAACAGTTTGAACGAAGTTGTCCATCTCCCGGGGGCGTGAATTGCTCTAGCCTGGCTGAGACGAACCCTCGCTTTTCCGGCCCGATGTCCGCCGGACCCTGTCTGCGGCGTCTTCGCGCTTGTGCTTAGGCGCGGCTTGCCGATCAATGATCCTAACAGTGTTCGCTTCGATTCAGGGGCGACCGGGGGGACGCCAGCAAAGTGAGCACAGCCGCGACCGCGGATCAGCCTGGTCTTCCCGCCCCGATGGTGGCCGCCTTTTCCACCCTGGCCCTGCCGCTGGGCGCGCTGGCGGTCGCGGTCTCAGTTTACCTTCCGCCCTATTTCGCGGCGAATCTGGGCGTGAACCTGGCGGCGATCGGCGCGGCCTTCGCGATCGTGCGGCTGCTGGACATCGGGGTCGATCCGATCCTGGGCCTGGTCATGGACCGCACCCGCACGCCGCTGGGCCGATACCGGGTCTGGGTGCTGATCGGCGGGCCGATACTGATGGCGGCGGTCTATGCCCTCTTTGAAGCGCCGCACGGCATCGGCACGGCCTATCTGATCGCGTGGCTGCTGGTCTTCTACCTCGGCAATTCGATCCTGGGGCTCGGCCACTCGGCCTGGGCGGCGACCCTGGCCACCGACTATCACCAGCGCTCGCGGGTGTTCGGGGTGCTGGCGGCGGCCGGAGTGATCGGCGCGGTGATCGTTCTGCTGATTCCGCTCGGCTCAGCCCATGCCGGATGGACCGACGCGCAGGCCGTGCGCGCGATGGGCTGGTTCATATTCGCCCTGATCCCGGTGGTGGTGGCCCTGGTCGCCCTGCGCACGCCCGAGCGCATCGCCAAGGCGATGCACGGCCACTTCGTGCTCAAGGACTATCTCACGCTGCTCATCAAGCCGGACCTCCTGCGGCTGTTCCTGGCGCAGATGGCCCTGACCCTCGGGCCGGGATGGATGAGCGCGCTCTATCTGTTCTTCTTCAAGGATTCCCGTGGGTTCACCGGCGAGCAGGCGTCCGGCCTGCTGCTGGTCTATGTGATCGCCGGCATCGTCGGCGCGCCGCTGACGGCGCGGCTGGCCATGCGCTGGTCCAAGCATCGGACATTGATGGTCACCACCACGGCCTATTCGCTGGGTCTGTGCACGGTGATGATCATGCCCAAGGGAAACGTGCCGTTCGCCGTGCCGGTGATGTTCTGGTGCGGGTTCATGGCCTCGGG
>JADZBR010000072.1 GCA_020852035.1 Caulobacteraceae bacterium | reverse complement strand
TGGTCTCCTCGCGCGGGGCCGGGGCCGGGTCGGCGTTCTTCAGGCGCGGATTGAGATAGGCGTAGGCCAAAAGGCCCAGCAGCACCGCCATGTTCAGGAAGAAGGGCGCCGGAGCGACGCGCTCGTAAAGCATCACGAACAGCGGCGCGAGCACCACGTTGACGCCGTTGACCGCCGCGATCGCCCCCGCCGCCCGCGCCTGCTCGTGCAGTTCCACGGCCAGGGACGAGCCGGCCGTGAACCCCGGCCGCGCCAGGCCGAACCCGAGGCTGGCCACCGCATAGCCGACCACCACCGTCCAGTAGTTCGGCGAGACCGCCGTCAGCAGGTTGCCCAGCGCCGCCACGCCCACCCCCCAGCGCAGCAGGGCGCGCGGCCCCATGCGGAAGGTGCGGATGATCCCCCACTGGGCCAAAAGCCCGGCCACCGCGCCGAACATCATGGCCACGGCGATGAACCCCTGCGCCTGGATCGGCGTCAGCTCCAGCTTGTCGATGATCAGGAAGCCGAGCGTCTGTCCCTGCCCCGTCTGGCAGGTGGCGACCAGGAAGCCGTAGACCAGGAACGGGATCAGCCGGGGGTCGCGCCACATCGGTCGCCGCTTGCCGCCCGGCGCCTCCAGCGGCAGTTCCGGCGGCGGTTCGGCCTTGGCCCCCTCGCCCTCCGGCAGGAAGCGGACCACCACGAACAGCATGATCGCCGCGATCAGCGCGAAGCCGAACATCGGCCCGGCCAGGCCGACGCCCGGCAGCACGAACAGCGGCGCGATGAAGGGCCCCACCACCGTGCCGAGCCCGAACGCGCCCGCCAGATTGGCCATCGACTGGGTGCGCTCCTCGCGGCTGGTGCGCTCGGCCACATAGGCCTGGGTCGCCGGGTTCGAGGCGGCCCCGAAGAGGCCGAAGATCGCCCGGGCGAACAGGAAGAAGACGAAGATGATGATCGGCCCGGACACGGTGTAGCCCAGCAGGCTGACCGGCGAGGCCCAGTGCCGCAGCCCCGCGGTGACCACGATCCCGCAGCCGATCATCGAGACCATGAAGCCGGTCAGGCCGACGATCATCAGGGGCTTGCGCCCGAACCGGTCCGACGCCGTCGCCCAGTACGGCGAGGACGCGGCCCACAGCAGCGCCGAGAGCGAGAACACCGCCACCACCAGCGGGTCGGGAATACCGATCGAGCGCCCGATCGCCGGCAGCACCGAGATCATCCCGGTGTTGCCCAGCGCCGTCGCCAGCGAGACGCAGAAGATGATCGCGAAGGCTCGCCGGGGCAGTTGCGCGGGGCTCGGCGGATCGGCGGGCATGCCCGGCTGTTAAGCGTCGCCGCGCGGCGAAGCAATGAGGCTGTCGCCCGCCCGGCGAGCATGTGGCCCGAGCCGCGATCTCCGCGACCGGCTGAGGTGGCTCCGGGGCGGCGGCCCCCCCGACTTGGCGGCGCGCCGAAGCGCGCGCACCATGCCCGAAACTCAGGCCGTCCGGGGGCGGTCCTGGCGCGGATTGGAGGAGCGGTCATGGCGAAACACCTTCGCATCACGGCGTGGGCCGGCGCAGCCGTGCTGCTGGCGAGCTGCGGCGAGGCCGGGTCCGCGGCCGGCCAGCCCGGCGGCTATGGCCCCGATCCCGACCTGCCGGCGCCGAAATCCTCCCTCCTCCCGACCGTCAAGATCGCCAAGATCCGGGGCTGGCCCGAGGGCCAGACGCCCGCCGCGCCGGCCGGCTTCCGGGTGGCTCCGCTGGCGACGGGCCTGAGCCATCCCCGATGGCTCTATGTGCTGCCCAATGGTGATGTGCTGGTGGCCGAGACGGACGGCCCGCAGCGAAAGCCCGAGGGCCTGCGCGGGTTCATCGCCAGCCTGCTGATGAAACAGGCCGGCGCCAACCAGCCGAGCGCCAATCGCATCACCCTGCTGCGCGACGCCGACGGCGACGGCGCGGCCGAGGTGCGGACCACCTTCCTGCAGGGCCTGAACTCCCCCTTCGGCATGGCGCTCGCGGGCGGACAGTTCTACGTCGCCAACACCGACGCCCTCCTCGCCTTCCCCTACGCCGAGGGCCAGACGCAGATCACCGCCGCGCCCCGCAAGATCGCCGACCTCCCCGGCGGCGAGCTCAACCACCACTGGACGAAGAACCTCATCGCCAGCCCTGACGGCGCCCGGCTCTACGTCTCGGTGGGCTCGAACAGCAACGTCGGCGAGAACGGCCTGGCGGCCGAAGCCGGCCGCGCGGGCATCCTGGAGATCGATCCGACCACCGGCGCCACGCGGGTGTTCGCCTCCGGCCTGCGCAATCCGGTGGGCATGGCCTGGGAGCCGGTCACCGGCGCCCTCTGGACCTCGGTCAACGAACGGGACGAACTCGGGAACGACCTGGTCCCCGACTACATGACCTCTGTGCGGGACGGCGGATTCTATGGCTGGCCGTGGAGCTACTACGGGGCGAACGTCGATGCGCGCGTGAAGCCGCCTCGGCCGGACATGGTCGCCAGGGCGATCAAGCCGGACTACGCCCTCGGCTCGCACACCGCCTCGCTGGGCCTGACCTTCTCCACCGGCGAGGCGTTCCCGCCCGCCTGGCGCGGCGGAGCCTTCGTCGGCCAGCATGGTTCGTGGAACCGCAAGCCACCGGCCGGCTACAAGGTGGTCTATGTGCCCTTCGCGAACGGTCGCCCGGCCGGTCCGCCGAGGGACTTCCTGACCGGCTTCCTCGACGCCGAGGGTAAGGCCCTGGGCCGCCCGGTAGGTGTCGCCGTCGACAGGACCGGCGCCCTGCTGGTGGCGGACGACGCGGGGAATGTGGTCTGGCGGGTCCAAACGACGACCGATTCCGCTAGAACCGCGCCATGAGCGCGAACTCGCTGGACGACTACGACCGCCGCCTGCTGGCCATCGTGCAGGAGGACGCCTCGCTGAGCGCCGAGGAGCTCGGCCGGCGGCTGAACCTCTCGGCCTCGGCGGCCTGGCGGCGGCTGAAGCGGCTGAAGGACCAGGGCGTCATCACCGGCGAGGTCGCCCGGCTCGATCCCGAGCGCCTGGGCCTGGGCGTGACGGCGCTCGTCCTGATCGGCCTGAAGGTGCAGGCGCCGGACGCGCTGGAAGGCCTCCTCGGCCGCCTCAGCCGCAGCGCCGAGGTGCTGGAGATCGCCAAGCTTTCCGGCGACGCCGACCTGATGCTGAAGGTCCGCACCGCCGACCTGGCGGCCTACGACCGCCTGCTGGAGGAACTGGTGCTGAAGGCGCCCGAGGTGGCGACCGTGCGCACCAGCCTGGTCCTGAAGACCCACAAGGCGACCACCGCCCTGCCGCTAAGGTTCGCGCCCTAGCCCTCCAGCGCCTGCAGCCCGGCCAGCACCTTCTCCACCGTGATCGGGTAGTCGCGCACCCGCACCCCGCAGGCGTTGTAGACCGCATTGGCCACCGCCGCTCCGGCGCCGCAGATGCCGAGCTCGCCGACGCCCTTGATGCCCAGCGGGTTGGCGATGTCGTCCACCTCGTCGATGAACCAGGCGTCCAGGCCCGCGATGTCGGCCTGCGCCGGCACGTGGTACTGCGCCAGGTCCTGGGCCACGAAGCTGCCGAACCGCGGATCGACGTGGTTCTCCTCGTGCAGCGCCCCGCCGATCCCCCAGATCATCCCGCCGGTCAGCTGGCTGCGGGCCGTCTTGTGGTTGAGGATGCGCCCCGCAGCGAAGACCCCGATCATCCGCCGCACCCGCACCTCGCCGGTCACCGCATCGACACCGACCTCGCAGAAGTGGCCGCCGTAGGTGTGCTGCGAATACTCGCGGCCCTTGGGGTCGGGCGTCACCGCGCCGACCGCGTCGACGCCCTGCGGCGAGGCCCGCCGGACGAGGTCGCCCAGCGCCTCGGCCTGGTTGCCGATGACGATGTTCCCGTCGCGGAACTCGGCCTTGGCCGGATCGCCGCCATGCAGCGGCGAGGCCGCATCGCCCACCGCCAGGGCGGCGAGCTTGGAGCGCAGGTTGATCCCCGCGTCCATCGCCGCCGACCCCGCGCTGGCCGCGCCGAAGGAGCCTCCGGAGCCGGGCGCCGGGGCCCACTCCGAATGGCCGAGCTCGATCCGCACCTCCTCCAGCGGCACGCCGAGCGTCTCGGCGGCGATCTGGGCTAGGATGGTGTAGGTGCCGGTGCCGATGTCGGTCATCGCCTGGCGGACGGTGACGATCCCCTCGGCGCTGATGTGGATCTGCGCTTTGGCGGGCAGGAGGAAGTTGCCGCGGATCGCCGCGGCCATCCCCGTGCCCACCCACCAGCGGCCGTCGCGGGTGTGGCGGGGCGTCGGGATGCGCGCGTCCCAGCCGAACGCCTGTGCGCCTTCCTTCAGGCAGCGCACCAGCGGTCGTGTCGAGAACGGCCGCCCATCGGTCGGGTCGACGTCCGGCTCGTTGAGGATGCGCAGATCAACCGGGTCCATGCCGAGCTGTTCGGCCAGCTCGTCCATGGCGCACTCCAGCGCCAGCATCCCGACCGCCTCGCCGGGCGCGCGCATGGCGCCGGCGACCGGCAGGTCCATCAGCGCCAGCTTGTGGCCGATCCGCCGGTTGGGCGCGGCGTAGAGGTTCTTGGTGAAGGCGCTGGCCCGCTCCATGAAACGGTCGGCGCGGGCGCAGTGGCTGATGGTCTCATGGGAGATGCCGGTCAGCTGTCCATTGCGGTCGGCGGCCAGCCGCACGCGCTGGACCGTCGCCGGCCGGTGCACCGTCATGTGGAACATCTGCTGGCGGGTCAGCGCGATCTTCACCGGCCGCTTCAGCTCCCGCGCCGCCAGGGCCGAGAGGGTGAGGTCCGCGTAGGAGTTGTTCTTCCCGCCGAACCCGCCGCCGATGTAGCGGGCGCGCAGGTGGACCTTGTTGCGGTCGATGCCCAGGGTCTCGCCCAGCGCATGCTGCGGGCGCTTGACCGACTGGTTGGAGGTGAAGGCGTAGACCTGGTCGCCTTCCCACCAGCAGAGGCTGGCGTGCGGCTCCATCTGGCAGTGGTTCTGCACCGGCGTGGTCCAGGTCGCGTCGATCACCGCCGGGGCTGAAGCGAAGGCCGCGTCGAAGTCCCCCTTCTGCGCCTCCTCGTCGCCGCCGGTGTCGCGCGCCGCCGCGTGCATGTCGTCGAACACCACGGCCGCGCCCGCATCGGCCTCATAGTCGATACGCACCAGCCGCGCCGCCGCCGCCGCCTGCTCGAAGCTCTCTGCCACCACCAGGGCGGCGGTCTGGCCGTAGAAGCGGATGCGCTCGTCGTAGAGCTCCGGCTGGGCGGGGGCCTGGCTGCCGGCCTGGCTCTGGGTTCCGGGCGCCGGCTGGGACGGGGCGTTGCGGTGGGTCCAGACCAGCAGGACGCCGGGCGCGGCCTCCGCCGCCGAGATGTCGACGCCGGCGATCTTGCCGCGCGGGATGGTCGCCCCGACCAGATAGCCGAAGGCCGCGCCCGGCTTCTCCATCACCTCATAGGCGTAGTCGGCGGTCCCGGAGACCTTCAGCTTGCCCTCGAGGCGGTCGACCGGCTTGCCGATCAGGCCCGCGCGGTTGAGGGCGATGGGATTGGCGTCGTCGGCCATCAGGCGTTCTCCCCGGCCAGCGCCGCGGCCAGCAGCCGCCGCGTCAGCGGAATCTTGAAGTCGTTGCCGCCGCGCCCCTGGGCGGGGGCGAGTTCGGCCGCGGCCGCCTCGTCCGGCGAAGCGCCGCCGGCCAGCGCGGCCTCGGCCGTGGTCGCGCGCCAGGGCCTGTGCGCCACCGCGCCCAGCGCCGCCTGGCCGCCGGCCACCGCCACGCTCGCCAGGCCGAAGGCGTAGGAGGCCCGGTCGCGCACCTTGCGATAGAGCTGCCGCCCCGCCGGCGGCGGGTCCAGCACCACCGCGGTGATCAGCTCGCCGGGGGCCAGCGCGGTCTCCACCTGCGGCGTGTCTCCCGGCAGGCGGTGCAGCTCGGAGAGCGGCAGGGCGCGGGTCCTCCCCTCCCCGTCGACGGGCTCGACGCGCCCGCCGACCGCCGTCATGCCGACGGCCATGTCCGAGGGGTGGGTGGCGATGCAGGCCTCGCTCGCGCCCAGGATGGCGTGCATGCGGTTGAAGCCCTCCAGCGCCGCGCAGCCGGCGCCGGGCTCGCGCTTGTTGCAGGGCTTGGCCGGGTCGTAGAAGTAGCCGCAGCGGGTGCGCTGCAGGAGGTTGCCGCCCACCGTCGCCTTGTTGCGCAGCTGGCCGGAGGCGCCCGCCAGCACCGCCTGGGCGACCACCGGATAGCGGGCGCGCACCTGCGGATGCACGGCCAGCGCGGTGTTCGTCGCCATCGCGCCGATCCGCAGGCCGCCGTCCGGCGTCGGTTCGATCCCGGCCAGCGGCAGGCGGCTGACATCCACCAGGTGGGTCGGCGTCTCGATCTCCAGCTTCATCAGGTCGATGAGGTTGGTGCCGCCGGCGATCAGCTTCGCGCCCGGCCGGGCCGCCGCCCGCGCCGCGCCGGCCGCGTCCCCGGCCCGTTCGTAGGTGAAGGCCCTCATGCCGCCTCCGCCGCCTGGCGGATCGCCGCCACGATCTGCGGATAGGCCGAGCACCGGCAGAGGTTGCCGCTCATCCGCTCGCGGATTTCCGGCTCCGTCAGCTCGACCGGGGCCAAGAGGTCGGCGGTCGCGTGGCTGGGGTGGCCCGCCGCCGCCTCCGCCAGCATGCCCAGCGCCGAGCAGATCTGGCCCGGCGTGCAATAGCCACACTGGAAGGCGTCCTGTTCCAGGAACGCCTGCTGGATCGGATGCAGCGCCTCGGGCGTCCCGACCCCCTCGATGGTGGTCACCGCATCGCCGTCGTGCATCACCGCCAGGGTCAGGCAGCTGTTGATCCGCACCCCATCGACCAGCACCGTGCAGGCGCCGCACTGGCCGTGGTCGCAGCCCTTCTTGGTCCCCTTGAGCGCCAGGCCCTCGCGCAGCACGTCGAGGAGGCTGGCGCGCACATCCACCTCCAGGGCGCGCGGCTCGCCATTGACCGTCAGCCTGATCTGCATGGCCTCAACTCCCCTGGCCGGAACGCGGCCGGGGTGCGTCCCGAGCCTTGGCCTGGGCCTCGCGTCCGCCACGCTTTTTGGTGTTTTCAAACGATCGTAGGCCCACGGCGGGCGGCTGGTAAATGGCCCTTCGCGCGAGCCGACGCGGTCAGTCGGGGAAGATGGTCATCTGCGTCTGGGTGACCAGGGCGAGCAGCTTGCCCTCCGCGCTGGTGATCCGCGTCTGCCAGACGCTGGAGCGCCGCCCCACGTGCAGCGGCGTCGCCTCACCGGTCACCGTCGAGCCGGCCCGCGCCGCGCCCAGGAAGTTGGTCTTGCTCTCCAGCGTGGTCGTGCGCGCCGCGCCTTCGGGCAGGTTCAGCACGCCGCCGATGGCGCCGAGGGCGTCGGCGAAGGCCATGTAGGCGCCGCCGTGCAGGATGCTTCCCGCCGTGCAGAGGTCGTCGCGCACCACCATGCGCCCGACCACGCGGTCCT
>JADZBR010000071.1 GCA_020852035.1 Caulobacteraceae bacterium | reverse complement strand
GCGCCCAGGTGCTGGAGCGCGTCGATCCGGTGGTGGCGGCGGAGCTGCCGCCGGGCCAGCTGCGCGAGCAGCTCGAGGCGCTGGTGCACGAGCTCGCCGACCGCGAGCGGATCGAGATCTCGGCGCGCGAGCAGGCGCGGATCGCCGAGGAGCTGGCCCACGACATGGTGGGCTACGGGCCGCTCGAGCCGCTGCTGCAGGACGAGACGATCAACGACATCATGGTCAACGGCCCGGACAACGTCTATGTCGAGGTCGCCGGCCGGCTGGCCCAGGTCGATGTGCGCTTCCGCAACGCCGCCCAGGTGGCGGCGATCGCGCAGAAGATGGCGGCGACCGTCGGCCGGCGCGTCGACGAGTCGAGCCCGCTGGTCGATTGCCGCCTGCTCGACGGCAGCCGCGTCAACGTCGTCTTCCCGCCGCTCGCCCTCGACGGGCCGGTCATCTCGATCCGCAAATTCGCCAAGAAGAAGCTCGACTTCTCGGCCATGGTCACGGGCGGCAGCATGTCGCCGCAGGTGGCGCGGATCTGCGAGATCGCGGCGCGCTGCCGGCTGAACACCGTGATCTCCGGCGGCACCGGCTCGGGCAAGACGACGCTGCTCAACGCCCTGTCGCGGCTGATCGACCATGGCGAGCGGATCGTCACCATCGAGGACGCGGCCGAGCTCCAGCTCCAGCAGCCGCATGTGGTGCGGCTGGAGACCCGCCCGCCGAACCTCGAGGGCAGGGGCGAGGTGACCTCGCGCGACCTGGTGAAGAACGCGCTGCGGATGCGGCCGGACCGGATCATCGTCGGCGAGTGCCGCGGCCCCGAGACCTTCGACATGCTGCAGGCGATGAACACGGGCCATGACGGCTCGCTCACCACGATCCACGCCAACACCACGCGCGACGCGCTGACCCGTATCGAGAACATGGTCCAGATGGGCCAGCAGAACCTGCCGGTGAAGGCGATCCGCACCCAGATCGCGAGCGCGATCGACCTCATCGTCCAGATCGAGCGCATGCGCGACGGCGGCCGCCGCGTCGCCGCCATCTCCGAGCTCTGCGGCCTCGAAGGCGACGTCATCACGATGAACGACGTCTTCGTCTTCGAGTACGCCGGCGAGGACGCGACCGGCCGCATCCAGGGGCGCTGGGTCACCCCCGGGGCGCGGCCCGGCTTCCAGGACCGGCTGGAGTATTTCGGCCTGGGCCACGCCTGGATGCAGGCGCTGCAGGAGGCGCAGTGAGGTGAATATCGGGCCCGGCCCGCTCGTCGTCGCGGCCTTCGCGCTGCTGCTCTTCGCCGGCGCTGCCGCCCTGTTCGGCGCCGCCGGCAACCGCCGGATGAAGGAGCGCGTGCGCGCCGCCGGCGTCGGCGCCAAGGAGGCCGAGGCGGCGGCGGCCTCGAACATCCCGAGCATCCGGCTGGCGGCGCCGACCGAGAACCGGCTGCTCGCGCTGCTGATCCGGCTCGTCGGCTTCAGCCCGGAGGTGCCGCAGGCGCAGATCGTGCCCTGGCCGGCGGTGGTGATGGCAGGTCTTGCCGCGGCGCTGCTCGCCTACTGGCGCACACGCGGCCTGGTCGGGCCGTTCGGCGCGGCGCCGATCGGTTGGTTGGCCGGCGGCTTCGTCGTGCGGCTGATTTTCCGCTGGCAGCACCGTCGCTACAGCGGCGCCCTGTTCAACCAGATCCCCGACGCGCTCGGCCTCGTGGTGCGCGCCATCCGCGCCGGCCTGCCGATGGGCGCGGCGCTGCGCAGCGTCAGCCGGGAGATGGCGGCGCCGACCAAGGACGAGTTCGCCCGCGTGGTGGGCGAGATCGCCATCGGCCGGCCGATCGATCAGGCGATCTGGCGGGTCTATGACCGCTCCGGCATCACCGAATACGCCTTCCTCTCGGTCACCCTCGGCCTGCAGAGCCAGACCGGCGGCAGCCTGGCGGAGACGCTGGAGAACCTCGCCGACCTCGTGCGCAAGCGGGTGGCGATGGCGCAGCGGGCGAGCGCGCTCGCCGCCGAGGCCAAGGCCTCGGCGATCATCTTGATCATACTGCCCTTCATCTGCGTCATCGCGATGACCATCATCCGTCCGGGTCACCTTTCGACCTTCTTCACCGATCCGGCGGGATTCCGCATGATGGTGGTCGGGCTGACCCTGATGGGACTCGGGATCGTGACGATCCGCTGGCTGATCCGCAACGCGCAGGAGGGCTGACGCATTGGGCGACGCAGAGGGCCTGCTCTCTCCCCAGCCCTTGTTGCTCGCCATCTCGGCGGGGCTGGCGGCAGTCTCGCTGGGTGGGCTGGCTGCGGTGATGCTGGCCCGTGCCGCCGAAGATCGCGACATCACCAACCGAGTTA
Source organism: Caulobacteraceae bacterium (assembly GCA_020852035.1). GTDB lineage: Bacteria > Pseudomonadota > Alphaproteobacteria > Caulobacterales > Caulobacteraceae > Phenylobacterium. The sequence goes on along the minus strand of JADZBR010000071.1, from coordinate 430 downwards.
AGGGGGTCGTGCGGCCTGGCGATCGCAGTGTGCAGGTCACCGCCGCTGCGAATGCCGCGGTCAACCTGCTGGCTGCGCCTTTTCAGAAACTCGGCGAATCGCTGCGCGCCTCGGCCTTCATGTCGGAAAAGAACCTCTCTGAGCTCGAACGGGCCGTCGCCGCGTTCGGGATCGATCCGCGGCGGGCGGTGCCGACCTTCGTCGGCGCCAAGGCGGTGGCGCTGGTGGTGATCCCGCTCGGCGCCTATCTCTATGCCTCGGAGAGCAACTACAGCCTGCGGATGATCGGGCTGATCACTCTGATCGGGCTGGTCCTCGGCATCTTCGGGCCGAACTGGTTGGTCGGCTACATGCGCCGGCCCTTTCAGAAGAAGCTCCAGCGCGGCCTGCCCGACGCGCTGGACCTGATGGTGGTCTGCGCCGAGGCCGG
>JADZBR010000070.1 GCA_020852035.1 Caulobacteraceae bacterium | reverse complement strand
GTGCTCGGCGTGCAGCTGGAGCGCGCCGTCGAGGCCACCGAGGATCGCCAGTGGCAAAAGCGTCTGCGCGCCGCCAAGTCGCACCTGCCCAACTGGCGCGACTACTGACCGCGGGGGCCGCGGCGTTAAGGACAATTCGACGCGCAACCCAAAGACGAGGTTGGCGGCGGCGCTTGACTGTAGGACTATGGTCAAGATGAGCGAGCCCGCGCCCCAGGTTTCCGAGGCCGTCGAACGGTTGACCGCCCGTGAGCGCGAGTGCCTGCGACTGGTCAACCAGCATCTGTCCTCCAAGGAGATCGGCCGGCTGCTTGGGGTTTCCAAGTACACGGTCGACACGCACCTGGACCGCGCCCGCGAACGCCTGGGCGTGGGCGACCGCTACGCCGCCGCCCGGTTGATGCTCGCTTACGAGGCGAGCGTCGGGACGCCCCCCTCGCCTGTCCCCACCGCGTCGGGACCCCACGCGGTCGGTATGGTTTCCGGGCCTGGAACGCCGCTTGCTCATCCGGTCAGCGAGGGGGCCGACCTTGACCGATATGGCGCACATCACGGCGAACGAGCCGGCGGCGGGGAACGTCAGCTACGCCCTGTGGATCCGCCGCGAGGTGCTGCGCTTCGAGCGCAACTGGCCGCCGATGGCCCCTCCAGCCATTCGCCGGTGGTGTTCAGCTGGGAACAGCTGGAGCGCCAGCTTACCGCGCTCGCGGCGACGCCCGCCCAGGCGGCCATGTGCAGGGACCTGGTGTCTGGCGTGCGCAAGCAGGCGCCTGGCAAACCTTCGGAGATGATCCTGCGCGAGGTGCTGTGCCTCGCCGGCGTGATCATGGACGAGACCTTCCGCCCCGAGTTTGGGGAGGACGCAATGAGCTGAGCCTGCCAGTCCGGATGGGAGTGATCCTCGGGATCGCGATCCTCTCGGCCCTGGCCTTCGGATCGCTGCTCGCGGGCCTGCACGCCCTTCGGGACCTGATCTAGGACCGGCTCCGGCGCTCGCCGCCCGGCCAGCGCCAGTACCTTTCACCGCAAGATCCGCATCATCAGACAGCGCGCCAGGTCCGTCCGGGCGCGAGAGGGAAAACTCATGCTCAAGCAACGCCGCATGGCCGCCCAGCAAGTGGCCGACAGCCTGTTCGAATCCGAAGCCGCCATCGATGCGGCGATCACCGCCGTGGCCAAGCTGGCCGGCGTCATGCCCGCCGTGCGCGCCGACGCCAATCTGTCGGCCCTGATCGGCCAGGGCGCCCTGGAGCGCGCCATTCAGGCGATGAGCGAGCTGGGCAGCGCCCGCCGCGCCATCGTCGAGACCCACAAGGAGCTGTCCATCGCCCAGCGCGACCTCGGCCTGGGCGCCGTCGCCTTCGGCACCGGCGAGGAGAAGCCGCCCGCCGCCCCGACCGCGACCCTGGCGGTCGTCGAGACTGGTCGGCAAGCCGCTTAACCCGTTGCGGCGAGCCGGCTAGCTTGGGGCCCTGGCGTCGCCGGGGCCCCAAGTGCTGTCTGACATCCTCTTTCCGCTGCACCTGCACACGCCGTCCCAACAACTCGGGATGGCGTTCATGCTGGCCGTCGCCCTCTATGCGGCGCTGCGCGGAGGGCGTCCGGAGCGTTGGGGCGCGGGCCTGATGCTGGCCGCCTGGGCGCTGACGCCGTTCGCGGTGGACCTTGCGCCGCCGGCGCTGGACGCGGCCGCCGTGCTGGCGACGGACGCGGCGCTCCTGACCGGCCTCCTCGCCCTGGCCCTCCGGGGGCCCCGCTACTGGCCGCTGGCCTCGGCCGCCTTCCACCTGCTCGGCACGCTGCTGCACATCGCCGCCCTCATCGACCCGCAGGTGGCGCTGCGCGAACGCATCGTGGCGAGCTATATCTTCAGCTACCTGACGGTGCTGGCGCTGGCGGCCGGGACGGCTGTGGAGGCGCGCCGCGAGCGCGACGCGCCTGCCTTGAGGCCCTAGGGTCGCTACTCAATTGCGTTCGGTGTCATCCCGGTCGTAGCGAAGCGGAGAGCCGCTTCGCGGGCTTCCGGCCGGGATGACACCGCATTCTGAACCCGCGTGTTGAGTCCGGGCCCTAGGTCGGCAGCTGCAGGCGGGGCCGCAGCGAATCCATCACCGCCCGGGCGTCGAAGGCGCGCGGGTCGCCCTCGGGCTTGGCGCCGCGGTGCATCTGGATCTCGGCGCTGGCCTCGTATTTATCGACGGTCCGTACGTCGACGCGATCACCCCAGAAGGGGTCGCCGTACCACGGATCCCACGAACGCCAGCCGCCGTAGCGGACGCCGTAGTAGCGCCAGTGCGGGCGCCAGTAGCCGAGGCCGGGGCCCCAGTAGGGCCGGTAGAACGGATCGGGCTCGACATAGGTGCGCGTCTTACGGTCGGTGTCGCGGTCGACGATCACGAAGTAGTCGTAACCCTCGGCCACGGTCAGCTCGGCGGCGCGGAACAGGAGGTAGCCCTCGACGGTCTCGCGCGAGGTCAGGCTGTTGCCGGCGAAATTGACCCGGAAGCGGTCGGGCTCCAGCTGGGTCTCGGAAAAGCCGCCGGAGACCTGCTGGCCCCGGATGTTCGGCTGATAGGGCGTGGCGGTCGCACAGGCCGAGAGCCCGGCGGCGACGGCCAGCGCCGCGATGGTGGCGGCGGTGCGAAGTCTCATGTCGCTATCCTTAAAGCTCGGATCGGGTTCCCTCGAAACTTATGTAGGAAACTCGCGCATTTGAGGGAAGTTGCCCTGGCCAAGCTTCGCGCGGATTTGAGGTCTGCTATCAGACCGCCGCATGAAGACCCGCGACGACCTTCTCGCCTTCCTGGACGCCCACGCCATCGAGCACCGCACGGTCGACCATCCGGCGGTGTTCCGCGTCGACGAGGGCCACGACATCAAGGCAGCCATGCCCGGCGCCCACACCAAGAACCTGTTCCTGAAGGACGCCAAGGATCAGCTCTGGCTGATCTCGGCCCTTGGCGAGACCGCCATCGACCTGAAGCGCCTACATCCGGTGATCGGCTCGGCGCGGCTCTCCTTCGGCAACCCGACCTTGATGGCCGAGACCCTTGGCGTGACGCCGGGCTCGGTGACCGCCTTCGGCCTGATCAACGACGTGCGCCGCCGGGTGAAGTTCGTGCTCGACCGCGCCCTGGCCGAGGCCGAGCTGGTCAATTTCCACCCGCTGACCAACACCGCCACCACGGCCGTCTCGCAGGCCGGCTTCCGCCGCTTCCTTGAGCTGGTCGAGGCGCCGCCGCTGATCGTCGATTTCGCCGCCATGCGGGTGATGGACGCGTAAAGCGCGTTGAACCGCCGGCCCGGCGCGACCATCTTGCGCGCTTGGGCGTTGATACCTGGGCGGACGAGAGCGAGGAGCCGATGAGCCTGATCGGAGAACCGGGTGAGAAACCCGCGGCCAAGGGCGACCTGATCAAGGACGGCGCCGACGCCACCTTCATGCAGGACGTCGTCGAGGCCTCCCGCGAGGTCCCGGTGATCGTCGACTTCTGGGCGCCCTGGTGCGGTCCCTGCAAGCAGCTCGGCCCGACCATCGAGAAGGTGGTCGCCTCGATGAACGGCGCGGTGAAGCTGGTGAAGATCGATATCGACCAGCACCCCGCCTACGCCGGCCAGCTGCGCGTGCAGTCGATCCCCGCCGTCTTCGCCTTCAAGAACGGCCAGCCGGTGGACGGTTTCATGGGCGCCCTGCCGGAGAGCCAGGTGAAGGCGTTCGTCGAGCGCCTGGCCGGCCCGCCGCCGGCCTCGGAGCTGGACGAGGTGCTGGCGATGGCCAAGGAAAGCCTCGACCTCGGCGACCTCGGCGGCGCGGCGCAAGGCTTCGCCCACGCCCTGCAGATGGACCCGGAGAACCTGAAGGCCATCGGCGGCCTCGCCCGCGTCTATGTCGCCGGCGGCGACCTGGAGCGCGCCGCCGAGGTGGTCGCCCTGGCGCCGGAAGGCGCCAAGGACGCCGACATCGAAGGGGTCCGCGCCGCCCTGGCGCTGGCCGCCGACGCGGCCGAGCCCTCCGAGATCGACGCCTTCAGGAAGCGGCTCTCGTCCAACCCCGACGACCACGACGCCCGCTTCGAGCTCGCCAAGGCGCTCGCCGGTCACGGCGACCTGCCGAAGGCAGCGGACGAACTCCTCGAGCTGATCGCCCGCGACCGCGAGTGGAACGACCAGGCCGCCCGCAAGCAGCTGCTGACGGTCTTCGAGGCCGCGGGCCAGACTTCCGACGTCACCCGCGATGGCCGCCGGCGCCTGTCGGCGATCCTGTTCTCGTGAGGCTCCGATGCACCCGGCCTACCGCCACGCCGAGGACCTGCCGCAACTGATCCCGGTGTTCCCGCTGGACGGCGCATTGCTGCTGCCCGGCGGCGAACTGCCGCTGAACATCTTCGAGCCGCGCTATCTCAACATGGTCGACGACGCGATGGCGCAGGACCGGGTCATCGGCATGATCCAGACCCGCGGCGGCCACCGCGAGCATCCCGGCCTGGTCGGCGTCGGGTGCCTGGGCCGCATCACCGCCTTCGCCGAGACCTCCGACGGGCGCTACCTGATCACCTTGACCGGGGTCTGCCGCTTCGCCGCCGGCGAGGAGCTGCAGATCAAGACCCCCTACCGGCAGGTGCGCGCCGACTATGGCCGCTTCCTCGCCGACCTCGCCGAACAGGCTGCCGCCGAGGCGTTCGAACGCGAGCGGTTCCTCTCCGCCCTGAAGACCTATCTCAACCAGCGCGACCTCGACGTCGACTGGGAGACCGCCTCGGCCGCTCCTGCCGACGCCCTGGTCAACAGCCTGGCGATGGGCCTGCCCTTCGACCCAGCCGAGAAACAGGCGTTGCTCGAGGCGCACACCCTGGCCGACCGCTGCGCCATCCTCACCGCCTTGCTGGAGATCGACGGCGCGCTCGACGATGACGAACCGCCGCCGGTGCAGTAGGACGCTGGCCATGAGCGACCCGCCCCCCGCCCTCGAAGTCGACCCGCGCCTGCTGGAGATCCTGATCTGCCCGGTCAGCCACGGACGGCTGGACTACGATCGCGCGAAGAACGAACTGGTCAGCAAGACAGCGCGCCTGGCCTACCCCATCCGCGACGGCGTGCCGGTGATGCTGCCCGGCGAGGCGCGGGAGCTGGGAGAAGGGGAGTAGTTCCCTTCTCCCCTTGCGGGAGAAGGTGGCGCGAAGCGCCGGATGAGGGGTTGAAGATCATCGACGCTTGGAAAGCGGATCGGCTGAGCGCAGGTGGTGCGGTCTGAGAGACCCCTCATCCGTCGGCTGCGCCGACACCTTCTCCCGCAAGGGGAGAAGGACGTCAGAGCGCCTCGCCCCGCAGCAGCCGCGGCAGGTCGCCCACCGCGCCGCCGGCCTCCTCCATGAAGAACCGTCGCGCCGGGCCGATGCGGTTGACCACCGCCATCCCCGCCCCGCGCACCGCCCGCACCACCGCATTGTCGGTGGAGAAGAGGCGCGTGAACACGTCGGTCGCCGCCGCCAGCATGACGTTGTCGAACCGCCGCCAGCGGGCGTAGCGCTCCAGCACCGCTTCCGAACCTATGTCCTCGCCCAGCCGCAGGGCGTCGACGATCACCTCGGCCAGGGCGGCGGCGTCCTTAAGGCCCAGGTTCAGGCCCTGGCCGGCGATCGGGTGAATACCGTGCGCCGAGTCTCCCACCAGCGCCGCGCGGGGCGCGCAGAGCCGTTCGGCCAGCTGCAGCGCCAGCGGATAGGTGAACACCGGCCCCTCGATGGTCGCCTCGCCGACAAACTCGCCGAAACGGCGCTGCAGGTGGGCATGACGCACCTCGGGACGGGCGTCCTTCAGCGCGGCGGCGCGCGCGCGGCTCTCGGTCCAGACCAGGCTCGCCCGCTGCTCGGTCAGCGGCAGGATGGCGAAGGGGCCGCCGGGCAGGAAATATTCGTGCGCCACGCCTTCGTGCGGGCGTTCCAGGCGCACGGTTGCGACCACGGCGGCCTGCGGGTAGTCCCAGCCGATGGCGTTGATCCCGGCGGCCTGCCGGACGATCGACGCGCGCCCCTCGGCCCCGACCGCGAGCGGCGCCGAAAGCACCCGCCCATCGCCCAGCGTCACCTTCGCCGCGCCGGGCTCGAAGGCGACGGCGGCCACCCGCTCGGGCGCCAGCAGGGTCACATCGCTCGCCGCGATGGCCCTGGCGAGCGCCGCGCGGGTGTGGCGGTTCTCCAGCAGGTAGCCCAGCGGCTCGCCTTCCACCCTGTCGGCGATCTCCTCGGCGTCGAAGCGCAGATAGGCCGAACCCGGCCTGGGCGCGGCGGCGCCCGGCGTGTGGCCGTCGGTGACCAGGATCTGCTCGATGCGCTGGGCGTGCGGCTCCAGGTCCAGCGCGAGGCCCAGCGTGCGCCAGAGGCGGAACGAGGCGAAGGCGATGGCCGAGGCCCGGCCGTCGAAGGTCGGCGCCAGCTGCGCCTCGAACGGCTGCGGGTCGATCAGGGTCACCGCCAGCCCCGCCCGGGAGAGGGCGAGCGCCAGGGTCGCCCCGGCGATGCCGGCTCCGGCGATGATCACGTCCGCGTCGGGTGCGCTCATGCGGCGATATGCGCGCGGCCGACCGCAAAGGTCCAGCCGCATTGAAAAATGGACGGTCGCGTCCATTTTACGCTTGGCGGCGGCGCCCGGCGGGCGGATAGTGGCCGGATACTCATGGGTGTGGGCGGCCATTTTTCGCCGCCGGGGATGCGCGTATGGCCGGATGGCTGAGCTGGAAGAACCTGCCCTGGATCGCCACGGGCGTCGCGGTGGTCGCGGTGCTGATCGGCGGCGTCTTCTGGTGGATCGGCAAGCAGCGCTGGGAAGTCACCGACAACGCCTTCGTGCAGGCCGACACCGTGCAGGTCTCGCCGCAGGTCTCCGGCTATGTCGCCGAGGTGCTGGTCGGCGACAACCAGCGGGTCGAGGCCGGCCAGGTGCTGGTCAAGCTCGACCCCTCGACCTTCGAGGCCCGCGTCGCCCAGGCGCAGGCCAATCTCGCGGCGCTCGGCGCGGCGGTCCGCAGCGTCGAGGACAAGGCCGCCCTGCAACGCGCGATGGTCGCCCAGAAGGCCGCCGCCGTCGCCAGCGCCCAGGCCGAGGCCCGCGTCGCGGTGGCCGACCTGCAACGCTACTCCTCGCTCTCCGACAAGGGCTGGGTCTCGCCCCAGCGCCAGCAGACCGCCAAGGCGACCGCCGACCAGGCCGCCGCCTCGGTCGAACAGGCCCGCGCCGGCCTGCAGGCCGAGCGCGTCGCCACCCAGGCGGTCGGCGCCGAACATGACCAGGCCGCCGGCCAGGCCGCCGCCGCCGGCGCGGCGCTGCGACAGGCGCGCATCGACCTCGACCGCACGGTGATCCGCGCCCCCGCCGCCGGCGTCGTCGGCGCGCGCAGCGTGCGGACCGGCCAGCTGGTGCAGCCCGGCGCGGTGCTGATGGCCATCGTGCCGCTGGAGCGCACCTATGTGGTCGCCAACTTCAAGGAGACCCAGCTTTCGCGCCTGCGCATCGGCCAGAAGGTGGAGCTGCGCGCCGACGCCTTCGGCAAGCAGGCGATCGCCGGCCACGTCGACAGCTTCGCCCCGGCCACCGGCGCCGAGTTCGCCCTGATCCCGGTGGAGAACGCGGTCGGCAACTTCACCAAGATCACCCAGCGGGTGCCGGTGCGCATCGCCGTCGACCGCGCCGGGCCCCTGAGCGGCGCGCTGCGCCCGGGCCTTTCGGTGCATGTGAAGGTCGACGTCTCCGAAAACACCGGCCCCAGCTTCGCCGAGGCCGGCGGCGGCGCCCAGATCGCCCGCCGCGGCCAGTCCCGCTAGTCCCGTGGCGGGCGCCGCGACCGCTCCCGACCTGGTCCGGCGCGCGCCCACAGACGCGCCGATCGCCGGCGTCGACATCCCCTGGGCCTTCGTCTTCCTGGGCTTCGGCGGGATGGTGCTGGGCCAGTTCATGGCCCTCCTGGACATCCAGATCGTCGCCGCCTCCCTGTCGCAGATCCAGGCCGGCGTGGGCGCCAGCGCCGACGAGATCGCCTGGATCCAGACCATCTACCTGCTGGCCGAGGTCGTGGTCATGCCGCTGACCGCCTACCTCACCCGCATGTGGGGCACGCGCCCCTTCTTCATGGGCGTCTGCGCCGCCTTCGTGGTCTCCAGCGTGCTGGTCGGCCTGACCAGCGACATCTGGTCGATGATCGTCATGCGCGCCATCCAGGGCCTGGCCGCCGGCGCCATGATCCCGGTGGTCTTCGCCACCGCCATGTCGGTGTTTCCCGAGGACCGGCGCATCACCGCCAACGTCATCGTCGGCCTGATCGTCACCCTCGCCCCCACCATCGGCCCGACCCTGGGCGGGCACCTGACCGAGGCCCTCTCCTGGCGCTGGCTGTTCTTCATGAACATCCCCTTCGGCCTCCTGGCGATCTTCCTGGTCTGGCGCTGGGGCGACTTCGACCGCGGCGATCCCACCCTCGGCAAGGGCATCGACTGGTGGGGCGTCGGCCTGCTCACCGTCGGGCTCCTGGCCATGCAGTACGTCTTCGAGGAAGGCGCCGAGGACAGCTGGTTCCAGGACGACACCATCCTGTGGCTGACCGTGCTGGCCGTCTTCGCCCTGGCCGCCTTCCTCTGGCGCCAGCTGGCCTATCGCCAGCCGATCATCCGCCTGACGCCGTTCCGCGACCGCAACTTCGCGCTCGGCTCGGTGATGAACTTCGTCACCGGCATGAGCCTGTTCGGCGGCTCCTTCATCCTGCCGCTGTTCCTGGCCCAGATCCGCGGCTACTCGGCCGCCGAGGTCGGCACCACGATGGCGGTGAGCGGCGGGGTGATGTTCGTCATGGCCCCGGTCTCCGGCCGGGTCGTCCGCGCCTTCGACCCGCGGGTGGCGATGTTCGTGGGCTTCGTGGTCACCGCCTACGGCATGGGGCTGGGGGTGCGGGTGACCGAGGACTGGGGGTTCTGGCAGTTCGCGGTGCTGCAGGCGATCCGCGGGGCCGGCATCATGGTGGCGATGATCGCCGCCAACCAGCTGGCCATCTCCACCATGCCCGTGGCGCTGATGAAGGACGCCTCGGCGCTGATCAACCTGATCCGAAACGTCGGCGGCGCGGTGGGACTGGCCCTGCTCTCCACCGAGCTCACCACCCAGCGGGCCTATCACTTCAGCGACCTGACCGCCGGCGTGCCGCTGTCCAGCCCCACCGGCCAGGCGATGCTGGCCGGCCTCACCGCACGCATGCACGCCCTGGGGGTGGCCGACCCGGACGGGGCGGCGATGAAAGCCTTCGCGTTCATGCTGCAGCGGCAGGCCGGCGTCCTGGCCTATGGCGACGCCTTCGGCCTGCTGGCGATGGGCTGCGTCGTCGCCGCGGTTCTCGCCCTCTTCGCCGCCCCGCCCAAGCCCGGCGCGGCGCCGGCCTCCGGAGGCGGCCACTGATGCCCCGCGTCGCCGGCCAGATCGACGCCGCCAAGACCGAGGCCATCCTCGACGCCGCCGGCGACGTGCTCGCCGAGCGCGGCCTGGCCGCGCCGATCGGCGAGATCGCCCGCCGGGCGGGCGTGGCCAAGCAGACCATCTACAATCGCTACGGCTGCAAGGCCGCCCTGATCCGGGCGATGATCGAGCGGCGCGTGGACCTGATCGCCGCCCCGCTGCTGGTGGCGAGCCCGACCGACCCGCCGGAAGACATCCTCGCCGACTTCGGCCGCAGCGTGCTGAAGGCCATCACCCAGGACCGCGGGGCCGCGGTGATGCGCGTCTCGGTGCAGGGCGCGGCGGCGCTGCCCGACGTGGCGCTCGACGTCTTCGAAGCCGGCCCGCGCGGCTCGCGCCGCCGCCTTGCCGACTATCTGCGCCAGGAGGCCGCGGCCGGCCGCCTGGCCATCGACGATCCCGGACAGGCGGCGGAGTTCTTCGCCGGCATGGTGATTGGCTCGCACCAGCTGGCGGTGCTGTTCGGGGTCAAGACCGCGCTCGACGACGGCAAGATCGACCACATCGCCCGCGAGGCGGCGCGGCGGTTCGTGAGAGCCTATGCGGCCTGAAGAGCGCGCGACGGAGGTTCGCGGAACGGCCTTGCGTGGCTCGAGACGCGCTGTGCGCCCCTCACCATGACTAGATGGGTGGCGCTCTACTGACCTAGTCATCCTGAGGAGCCTGCGAAGCGGGCGTCTCGAAGGACGCAAGGACGACCCGCTTCCCAGCCCCCCAAGCGCTAATCGAGCACCCGCCCCTCGCGCCAGTAGCCCATCAGGTTGATCGCCCGGCGGTCGAGCCCGCGCTGCTGCACCAGCTCGCGACGGATGACCATGACCGCCGCCGACTCGCCCGCCACCCAGGCATAGAAGCCATCCGCGCCCCCCGTCGCGCGCTCCCAGGGCAGCACCGCCTCGATGTCGATTTCGCCGACCGCCTCGCCGGCCGTCGCCAGCACGGGCGTCCGGGCCCGCACCAGCGCCTCGATCATCCGTGCGCCGTGAGCGTCGCGCCCGCGCGGCATCCATTCGACCTCGAGCCCCGGCCAGGTCGCCACCGGCAAGGCGTCGTCCGCATGGGGGATTTCCACGAACGCCTGGGTCGCCGGCGGCGCCTCGCGCGCGGCGAGATCTTCGAGGATGCCCGCCAGCGCCGGCAGCGCCGTCTCGTCGGCGATCAGCAGCACGCGCGACAGCTCCGCCGGCGGCTTCCACTCATAGCCGCCGACCTCGCCCTCGAAGGCCGCATTCGGCGCGGTGATCTGCACCCTGTCGCCGGGCTCGGCGTTCAACGCCCAGCGCGACGCCGGCCCGGTCTCGCCGTGCAGCACGAAGTCGATGTCCACCTCGCCCGCCTCCGCGCGCAGGTGGCGGATGGTGTAGGTGCGCATCGGCGGCCGCGTCGCCACGTCCTGGGTCTTGTAGATGGCGTACCAGTCGGCGCGGTCCTCGATCGCCGGCCGCTCGCCGGCGGCGTTGGGGAAGAACACCTTGATCCGCTGGTCGGCCGCCAGGGTCCGCATGCCGCGCACCGCCGGTCCCGCGAAGGTCAGCCGCGCCATGTGCGGCGAGAGCAGGACCTTGCGGGCCAGCTCCACCTCGAACAGGCCATAGGCGCGGGCGACGCTCATCGGCGGCCCCTTGTTGCGAATTGCTCGCAACTGAGCCGCCTTACCGCGCGCAAGTCAACCACCCCGCTCGTCATCGCCGGACTTGTTCCGGCGACCCATGAACACAAGCGTTTCAAATGCAGGCCCGGCGAGGACGGTGTGCATAGGCCCGCGGAACAAGTCCGCGGGTGACGACGGATGGGATTTGCTAGCCCTCGCCCTCGTCCTCGGCGAAGCCCATCATGTGGAAGCCGGCGTCGACGTGGATCAGCTCGCCGGTGGTCGACCGGCCGAGGTCGGAGAGCAGCCAGAGCGCCGCCCCCGCCACCCCCTCCATGGAGGTGTCCTCCTTCATCGCCGAAAGGTCGCGGCCCTTGGCCAGCATGCCGCGCCCGCCGCTGATGCCGGCCAGCGACAGCGTCTTCATCGCCCCCGGCGAGAGCGCGTTCACCCGAATGCCCTTCGGCCCCAGGTCGCGGGCGATGTAGCGCGCCGCCGCCTCCAGCGCCGCCTTGGCCACGCCCATCGTATTGTAGTTCGGGATCGCCCGCTCCGAGCCCATGTAGGTCAGGCAGATCATCGAGCCGCCATTGGACATCAGCTTCTCGGCCCGCCGCGCGCAGTCGACGAAGGTGTAGGCCGAGATGTCCATCGCCTGCAGGAACCCTTCGCGGGTGGCGTTCTCCACGAACGAGCCCTTGATCTGGTCGCGCGGGGCGTAGGCGATGGCGTGGACGAAGAAGTCGATGCTCCCGAAGGCTTTTTCGACCTCGGCGAAGGCCGCCTCCATCTCCTCGTCCTTGGTCGCATCGACGGCGATCACGTGCTTGACCCCGATGCTCTCGGCCAGCGGCTGCACGCGCCGCTCCATGCCGGGCAGGTGGAAGAAGGCCATCTCCGCGCCCTGCGCGGCCAGTTGCGAGGCGATGCCCCAGGCGATCGACTGATGGTTGGCCACCCCCATGACGACGCCGCGCTTGCCGCGCATCAGCTCGCCTTTGGGGAAATCGTAGTCCTCGGCCATCGATGGGCTCCCTTGTCTTTGGGGCGGTTTTGCCGGGCAGGGCGGTGAAGGGCAAGCGCGCGTCCCTTCTCCCCTTGCGGGAGAAGGTGGCCGGCGAAGCCGGTCGGATGAGGGGTTGAAGAAGTTATCCGCTGGGAAAACGGATCGGCCGGGCAGAGGTGGAAGGTTCTGAGAGACCCCTCATCCGGCGCTCCGCGCCACCTTCTCCCGCAAGGGGAGAAGGAACTTACAGCGTCTCCACCGTCAGCGAGCCGTTGGTGTAGACGCAGATCTCCGCGGCGATCTCCATCGCCTTGCGGGCGATCTGCTCGGCCGTCAGCCCCTCGACCTCGATCAACGCCCGCGCCGCGGCCAGGGCGTAGTTGCCGCCCGAGCCGATCGCGGCCACCCCCCGGTCCGGCTCCAGCACGTCGCCGACGCCGGTGACGGTGAAGATCTGGTCGCCGCCGGCCACCAGCAGCATGGCCTCCAGCCGCCGCAGATAGCGGTCCGTCCGCCAGTCCTTGGCGAGGTCGACGCAGGCGCGGGCGAGCTGGTCGGGGTGCTGCTCCAGCTTGGCCTCCAGCCGCTCGATCAGGGTGAAGGCGTCGGCGGTGGCGCCCGCGAAGCCGGCGATCACCTTGCCGCCGGCCAGCCGGCGGACCTTGCGGGCGTTGCCTTTCACCACCGTCTGGCCCATCGAGACCTGGCCGTCGCCGGCGATCACCGTCTGGCCGCCCTTGCGCACGGCCAGGATGGTGGTGCCGTGCCAGAGGGCTTCGGACGAGGCGGAATGTTGCGAGTTCATGGCTCGGCATGTGGCCGCGCGCCCTGGGGCGGTCAAGGCGCATGAGCTTTTCCGACGACGAGGTGGAGCGCTACGCCCGCCACCTGGTGCTGCGCGAGATCGGCGGGCCGGGGCAGCAGAAGCTGAAGGCCGCCCGGGTGCTGATCGTCGGGGCCGGCGGCCTGGGCTCCCCTGCCGCGCTCTACCTGGCGGCGGCCGGCGTCGGGACCCTGCGGATCGTCGACCCCGACGCGGTCGACCGCTCCAACCTGCAGCGGCAGGTGCTGTTCGACGAGGCGGATATCGGGAGGCCGAAGGTCGAGGCGGCCGCCGCGCATCTCGCTGCGCTCAACCCGCATGTTGCTGTCGAGCCTGCCCATGCCGCCTTCGCCGCCGACACCGGCGCGAACCTTGTCGCCGGCTGCGACCTCGTGCTCGACGGCACGGACGATTTCGACACCCGTTTCGCGGTCAACGCCGCCTGCGCGGCGGCCGGCGTCCCGTTGGTCAGCGGCGCCATCGGCCGATGGACCGGACAGGTCGGCGTCTTCGCCGGCCGCCCCTGCTACCGCTGCCTCGTCCCCGAAGTCCCGCCGGACGCCGAGACCTGCGCCGTGGTGGGCGTCGTCGGCGCGCTGGCAGGCGTGATCGGCTCGCTGATGGCGGTGGAAGCGGTGAAGCTGCTCACCGGCGCGGGCGAGGCGCTGGCCGGTCGTTTGCTGATCTACGACGCTCTTGCTGGCGAGACGCGAACGGTGCGGCTGGCGGCCGACCCTGGCTGCGAGGTTTGCGCTTGAACGCCCTCTCCCGGTCGGGAGAGGGAAATCCGACGGCGGAGCCGGCGGGAGGGTGAGGGCCACAGACTCCTCCGGAAAGGCCGCAAGCCCTCATCCTCGCCGCGCCTTGCGGCGCGTCTTTCCTTCTCCCGACCGGGAGAAGGAACTCAGAGCATCCCGGCGAAGACCCTGTCCGGCGGGCGGTGGCCGTCCATCCAGGTCTTGATGTTGACGATCACCTTCTCGCCCATGTCGACCCGCGCCTCGATGGTGGCCGAGCTCATGTGCGGCAGCAGCACCGCGTTGGGCAGGCCCAGCAGCTTCGGATTGATCGCCGGCTCGAACTCGTAGACGTCGAGGCCCGCGCCGGCGACGGCGCCCTCGGCCAGCAATTCCGCCAGCGCCGCCTCGTCGACGATCTCGCCGCGGGCTGTGTTGATCAGGATGGCGTGCGGCTGCATCAGCTTCAGCCGCCGGCCGGAAAGCAGGTGATAGGTCGCCGGGGTGTGCGGGCAGTTCACCGAGACGATGTCCACCCGCGCCAGCATCTGGTCGAGCGATTCCCAGTAGGTCGCCGAAAGCTCGTCGGCGATCCGCGGGCTCACCGGCTTGCGGTTATGATAGTGCACCTGCAGCCCGAAGGCCCGCGCGCGCTTGGCCAGCGCCTGGCCGATGCGGCCCATGCCGACGATCCCTAAGCGCTTCCCGAAGATCCGCCGCCCAAGCATGTTCATCGGCGCCCAGCCGCGAAAGTCGCCGGCCTGGACGAGGTTCGCCCCCTCCACCACCCGGCGCGCCACCGAAAGGATCAGGGTCATGCAGAGGTCGGCGGTGTCTTCCGTCAACACGCCCGGCGTGTTGGTCACCACGATCCCGCGCGCATTGGCGGCGGCCACGTCGATGTGATCCACCCCGGCGCCGAAGTTGGCGATCAGCTTCAGCTGGTCGCCGGCCGCGGCGATCAGCTCGGCGTCGATCCGGTCGGTGATCGTCGGCGCCAGCACGTCGGCGCGGCCCACCGCGGCGATCAGCGCCTCGCGGTTCATCGCTACGTCATCAATGTTCAGCTCAGTATCGAACAGCTCGCGCATCCGCGTCTCCACCAGGTCGGGGAGTTTGCGGGTGACGATGACTTTCGGCTTTCGGGCGGCCATGCGACTTTGCGACAGAGGGACAGGGGCTTGAGCGTTCAGGCGAAGCTCTATCAAAGGGGCGGCATGCGGCCAAGGCGAGGCGCAAGGTGGGCGGCGATCGGAGCGACGCTGGCGCTCTGCGCCTGCGACGCGGGCGCGCCGGCCAAGGCCGAGGACGGCCGCGTCGGCCCCTCGGGCTATCCGGTGCCGCGCTACGTCTCCCTGAAGTTCGACAAGGTGAACGCCCGCGCCGGCCCCTCGGACGAGCATCGCCTGCTCTGGGTCTACAGGTCCAAGGGCCTGCCGGTGCAGGTGGTGGCCGAGACCACCGAGTGGCGCCGCATCTGCGAGCCGGACGGCTCGATCGCCTGGGTCCACCGGCGCACCACCTACTGCCTGCGCCCCGTGCGGCGCCAGCAGGCCGCCCCGCTG